>CALAFU010000088.1 GCA_937891325.1 uncultured Candidatus Melainabacteria bacterium
GCAGCAGGAATTTCAACGCCTAAAATACGTTTAATTTCTGAATATCTCAAGGTAATTGGTTCGATTTTGTTTGTGTCATCGCCTGTTTTTACAAGTCCGTCAACTTTAGCATCTGCATATTCTGCTAATAATTGCATAGCACGCATTAGGGCTTGATTTACTGCGCCGATATCAATACCACGTTCAAATCTAGCACTTGCTTCTGAACGATAGCCAACGCTTCTTGCGCTCTTTCTGTTTGCTGAAGGTACGAAGTAAGCTGCTTCTAGAGCAATTGATGTTGTATTGTCGTCGATTTCAGAATTTGCACCGCCGAATACGCCGCCTAAACATACAGGAGCTTCTTTTGTAGCGATTAGAACGCTGTCGTGAGTTAAGTTTCTTTCAACTTCGTCTAATGTTACAAGTTTTTCGCCTTCGTTTGCACGTCTTACGCACAAGTAATTGTTTAATTTGCTTCTATCAAATGCGTGTAGAGGTGTTCCAAGTTCTAAAAGTACGTAGTTTGTGATATCTACAACATTGTTGATGGCTCTCATGCCTGATGCAACAAGTCGTTTTTGCATCCAATCAGGAGATTTTTTGATTTTAACGTTGCTCAATAAGCCTACTGAGTAGTATTTGCAAACGTCTTTGTCTTTGATTTCAACTTCAAAACCGTCGTTTCCGTATTCTACTGTTGCTTCAAGAGGTGAGTATTTTAAGTGTCTATCAAAAATAGCGCATAATTCACGAGCTACACCGATAATTGACATTTGGTCGCCTCTGTTTGCAGTAGGTGCAACGTTTAGAACAATGTCTTCTTCAAGTCCTAAAACTTCTTCTAAATTTTTTCCAAGTTCAATGTTATCAATAAATCTGTTTAAGATTAAGATACCGTCTTCTTCTTGGTAATTTCTATCGCTCAAACCTAATTCATCAGCTGAACATAACATACCTTGAGATTCTACACCTCTGATTACAGCTGGTGTTAGTGTGAAAGTTTCACCTGTTTTGCGGTCTAAAACTTGTGAACCAACTGATGCGTAAGGGATAATTTGACCTTCTTCAATATTTTGAGCCCCGCAAACAACTGTTTTTACTGCGCTACCGATGTTTACATCAACTAAGTGAAGTTTATCAGCATTTGGGTGTTGATTAATTTTTTCAATTTTTGCTGTAATAATGTTTGTGAATTTTGGCTTGATATAGTCAATTTCTTCAACTTCTAATCCGCTCATAGTCAGTTCATGAGCAATTTGTTTTTCATCAATTCCGTCTAAATCAACGAAATCCTTCAACCAATTAAGCGATACTTGCATTTCTTATATTCTCCTTAAATTCTTCTAATTTTTCTAAACTGTCACATTCAATGTAAATTCTAAGTAAAGGTTCAGTTCCACTAGGGCGGACTAAAATCCAACTTCCGTCGTCGAAGTAAAGTTTTACGCCGTCAATTTTGTTGATTCGTACAACCTTGTGCTCGCCAAGTTCTTTTAGATTTTCAGCCTTTTCTAACTTTTCTTTTACTTGTTCTTGATTGTCTAATTTGCTGTCAATTCTGTCATTGTAGAATTTTGAGCCAATAAATTTGTATAAATCTTCTTGAAGTTGAACAAGAGTTTTGTGTTCATAAGCCATAGCTTCAAGAATTAATAAATTTGCTAAAATACCGTCTTTTTCTGGAATGTGACCTTGAATAGAAAGTCCGCCAGAATCTTCACCAGCAATGATTGGATTGTATTTTCTCATTGCTTCGCCTACGTGTTTAAAACCAACTGCAGTTTCTACAAGTTCTGTATTTGTTTTCTTAGCCATTAAGTCTAAAAGAGTGCTACCCCCAACAGTTTTAACTAAAGAACCTTTTAAGCCTTTGTTTTTAGTCAAGTGAAGCAATAAAATTGCCATAATTTCGTTTGGTGTAACGTAGTTGCCTTTTTCATCAATAACGCCGTATCTATCGCCGTCACCGTCGTTTGCAAAACCAACATAGCCATGTTTGCTTTTAATCATTTCGATTAATTCTTGCATATATTGAGGTTTTGGTTCAGGCATACCGCCACCGAAATTAGGGTCGTGTTTCATGTGTAGACTTTTGAACTTGATGCCGTGGTCTTTTAAAATTTTGTCAAAATATCCGATAGTTGCTGAATATAGACCGTCAAAAATGATGTCTATTTTTGCTTTTTTAATTCTATCGAAATCAATTAAAGTTTCTAAATGTTTGAAGTAATCTTTTGAAAAATCATAGTATTCAAAAGAGCCGTCAATGCTATTTTCAATGCTTTCGCCAATATTTTTAACGATTTCATCTGTAATTTCGCTAGTTGCAGGACCTGCGTAATCTGGAATGAATTTCAAACCTAAATATTTAGGTGGATTGTGACTTGCTGTAAACATTATTGCGCAAGCGTCTAAGTGTTTTGCGCTATAAGCTAAAACAGGTGTCGGTATAACTTTTTTGCTGTATAGAACAGAAAAACCTTTTTGTACAAGAGTGTCTGCACAAAGTTTTGAAAATACGTCAGCCATGTTTCTTGGGTCGTATCCAATAATAATTTTTTTGTTCAATCCAAAATTGTCTGAAATGTACTTAGCAATTGCGTTTGTCGCTAGAGTAACATTTTCAGAATTAAAGTCTTCGCCTACAACGGCTCTCCAACCGTCTGTCCCAAATTTTATGTTTGTCATTTTTCTTCCCTTTTGGTAAAATTATAATAAAAACAAGGAGAATTAGCAATGAATTTTTTATCAAACGTTATGCGAATTGCATTTTTAGGACC
>CALAFU010000089.1 GCA_937891325.1 uncultured Candidatus Melainabacteria bacterium
TCATTTGTTATAAACTTAACGACATCACCTTCTGACCATGATACATAATCTTTCAATTCAGATGTACCTGGTTTTCTTTCACCTTTAATATGAAATCTGATTGAATGATCTGTTGCCGTATAACATGTTGGTTTTACGTAACTTCCATTAAGAAATACTGCAACATTATTCGTTGTAATCTTAAAAGGCTTTAAATTTACATCACTACCTGCAATATACCCATCATTTCTTAATACATATTTTCTGACAATATAATATTTCGATAGTGCAAATAACGTTAACAGTTGGCCTTCAATTGTTAATGCATTTAATGTAAAAGACGTACCATCATTAAAATTACAAATAGAATCATCTTGCCAAACAGAATCTTTAAATAAAATAAAATCGAGTGTTTGACTTGTAATGTTCAGATTATATTCTGAAGTAACGTCCCAATTTAATGAATGCATATCAATTTCCTAATCTAGCAGCAGACTCGTATTCAATATTCAACTTTGACAAATACAAAATTTCATCAACATTGGCTTCTATATCGTCAACTGGCAAATTCTTTATACAATAAACAACACCTTCAACATTCATAATTGTTGAATATAATGTTGAAACCCTTAAGCTTTGACCAATACGTCCTTGCGTTACAGCAAACATACTGGTAATAGCTTCTTCAACATTTGATTTTAACGTTGATACATCAGTTGAATTGCTATAAATAACTTTAACGTCGATATCGACACGTTTCAGTTTCAAATCTTTATATTCAACTTCTGTCGTGAAATGATTAATTTTCTTTAAGAATGCATAATCTCGAAGCTTCTGATAATCAGATAACTTTTCACCAATTGTTGTAACATAAATTACTTCATCAGCAGCTGGAGCTGATTTAAATTTAACAATTGCATTACCATCTTCATAATTTACTAAAGACGATTTTGATTTTGTTATTAGTGCAATTTTTCCAATTTTAACAGATTGTTCATCAGATGCACCAAAACGATCGAGAATAATCAAACGATATAATTTGAACAAATTCTGTTTTTTGGATGTTACTGGTGCACCATCCTTAATATAAGTAAACGTCTTTTCGTTTGCTGAAGTATCAAGACCCACCCAATCAGACCATGCAGAGACACCAGGTTCAGACAAACTAACAGCTTCAGTTAAGTGTTCCCATCTCGTATCATGCATTAACTCTTTAAAGTCCCATGCAATGTTTTCATTACTAGATTCGAAGTTTTCAAGTGGTAAATCTACAAGGTCTGTCCCATCTTCACCACCTCGCCAACCTAAAACAATAATTTTAGATGGGAAACAACGATCTTCCGCCGTTGAAAATGACGATGAAAAGAATCTGATACCAGCAATTGAAATTGGGCTATCAAAAGAAAAATCGATAATAATTGGATGTGAAGATGTAGGCGCTTGCGAAGATTGATAATATGTATTTGCATTCGACATTGATTCATCTTCAACACTATCTTTCTGAATCAATACATTACTAATATCACGTTCAATAAACTTCACTGTAACAATCTTGACACCAACATTTTCCAATGTTTCGTATTCAACACCATCTTCAGTAAAAGTTTGGATTTCACCTTTTACATAAATTGATGAATCTTTATTAAATGCTTGGTCTTCAACAAACTCAACATCTGATAATGTCGTTCCGTCTTTATTCAAGAATTCGAAGACATAAAATTTCCCATCAAATTCTTTTTCTAATTTATTTCCACCTAACCAACAATGAGGTGTACCGGATTCGTCAAATTTGCAACTTAAGAATGTTTCAAAAGTTTTCGTAATCTGTAATGAACTATCCAATGAATCAGTAGCAGGATCATCCCATGAAACAGTAATTGTTGTATTTGAGAAATTACCACCTGAAGATGTTGCTACATCAAATTCAGTTGTAACAATTTCAGTCTTATCATAAACAATACTTGTTCCTGTAATATACTGAATTGACAATACTTTTAATCTTGCATTTGAAACAGTTTTTACAACACTTCCATTTTTTGCTGTAACAACAACACCAATTTCCGACGTTGAATAACCGAACTCTTGACCAACACCTTTAAACTCAACATCTGTCAAAATACGTTTATCATTATAATCAAAAGTAAAAGTATATGTTGTTTTGTCAATTTCTTTAGTAAATGTTCTTGTGCCTAATTTACAATGTTTTTCATTATTACTATCAATGACACATTTCATTCCTTGCTGAAAATCAATGTTCAGATTTGTGTCACCAATACTACCTTGCATATTGAACTGAACAGTACATGTTGTATCAGTAGATACTGTTTCACCTGACGCTGTATCATCATCTTCAACTGTTACAATCTTTCCTAAACTTTTCTGAATTGTATAATCAGAAGCTTCAGAAAACATATAACCCATACCATTATAATCACGGAACGTTTCCGTATCACTCTTAACTTCCACTGAACCAGGGAACATTACAATAGAAGAAACGTTCTTCGTAAACTCTTTTGTTACACCGTCACCGGTTGTAAATACAACAGTGTTTACAGAAAAATCGTTTGTAATCGCCGTATAATATACACGATTCATCATTGAATTGTCTGCATAACCTTCTTTTTTCGCTTGTTCATATTCTCCCCAAAAGTTACAATCCTTATAGTTGCAATTGTAAATCATTTGGCCAATATAATCCGAACGTTTTACAGCCCTGTTATTTGAAGCGAATAGACGAGGTGACACATATTTTAAGGAAGAAGCTGACAATCTGTTTGAACCATCTGTAGCAGCTCCAATTTTAGCTCCAGACACCTGTAAAATTTCAGGTGCTTCAATGTTTTCTGATAGCAAGTTATCATTTATTGACAAATCTTGTGCGCCTGTAAAATTACCAGCAGCACCGACTGTAGTTGCGTACAATATTTGAACAATTGATCCTGCTGGCGGCAATGCACCATAAATACCATTACCAAACTGAATATAGCATGTGCCGTCAACATTTGTTCTTAACAAAACAACTTGAACACTATCGGTTGAGTTTTCTTCACCAACAGTATAATCCATAATTGTTTCATAATCAGTTTTCCACTCAACACCATTTACTAAAACTGTAACATAACTGATATCGACAGTGAAACTATCACCAAACAGAAACTTTTCATTCATCGCACCAGTTGTTGTATATTCTTTTTGCTTAATTTCACCTTGATACAAAGTCGTTTCAATTTGCGTGTAACTACTTGGAAAAGTTAACGTTTCACGGTTGTAAAATGGCAAATTATTAATAGTAAAACTGGTATGCTGTGGAATTGTAAAAGCTGGTAAATTTGGTGTCGAAGTAAAAGGCTGTCGTTCAAGAATTACATCAACTTTTGAACCAGTGTTGCCACGAATAATAACTCCCAACATTTCAGCAATTGAAAATATTGAATATTCTGAAAAAGCTGTCTTTAAAAACGAATTTGTAATCGCTGTCTGTAAACGATACATTAACATTGCAGCATAACCGGACAAACATTCAACAAAAATGTTTGCTGTCGAACCAGGGTATAAAGACCTGAACGTATCAGAATCTTCTAATAGGATTTCAGTTAATGCTGCTTTAAAAGTATCATAGTCAATTACTAAATTATTCTTTAATTCCATTACGACACCTGCTCAAGTACAGCGCTTAACTTCAACGCTTGATTCGTGCTTTTTTCTATAACGTGCAATGTTACAATATAGCAATGATTGGCGTAATCTGCTTCAACATCTACATCATATGGTCCCATTTCAATACGAGGCTCTAATTCAGGGATATTCGTATACAAAACGGTTTTTATGCTAGAAACTGTCGTTTCGTTCATTGGTTCAAATAATAAAGGTTGTAACAAACTGCCAAAACCTCTATTAAAGAATCTTGACCCCATATCTGTATAAAGAAGGTTAAGCAAGGATTCTCTAATAGCCGCATAACCAGATACACAGGCAGGGCCCTGCTCCCCGCCTGTTACATAATTCAGATTAAAATCACGATATTGATTTTGAACTTCGCCAGCCATTTTTCACCGCCATCTTCATTTCATAAAGAACAAAAAACAAGAATAGTGAAAAATGAAACCAATTTGTTTTTTTATCAACCAGTGATTTCGCTTAACTCGAATTCATTTGTAATTAAACAATCAGTAGTTAGAATCAACCCTGCAACTGCTGCTGCATCTTGCAAAGCTGTTGTAACAACTTTTGTTGGATCTACAATACCAGATTGCAACAAATTCATAAATGTTTCTGTATATGCATTAAAACCGTAATTGATATCTTTCTTTTTTAGAATTTCAGAAATAACATCTTCTACTTCTAAACCAGCATTTTTAAGCAATTGCGTAATAGGTGCACGTAAAGATTTACGAACAATAGAAACACCCAAATTTACTTCTTCATTGTCAAATTTCAACTCTTTTAGCTTTACACTTGCACGCAATAATGCTGTACCACCGCCAGGCAACATTCCGCCTTTCATTGCAGCCCGAACGGCACATAATGCATCATCAGCTCTATCCATCTTCTCTTGAGCTGCAATTTCTGATGAACTGCCAATCTTAATTGTAGCAACCCCTGAAGACATTGCAGCAATCCTACTTTTTAAAATCTCATTCAAATGTAAATCATCAGATAATTCAATTGTATGTTGCATTTCAGCGCAAGCCTCTTTTATGGCTTCTGC
>CALAFU010000090.1 GCA_937891325.1 uncultured Candidatus Melainabacteria bacterium
ATTATACATAAAGCGTCTTATTCTTCTATCATATTTTTCTTTAACTTGAGGAAAAGCATCATTTAATGAAACATTTTTAGGGAAATCATGGTAATAATAAAAACCGTTGCGCAAATTTTCATAATAATCACATGCTTCATCATTAAAAACATTTGGGTCTTTGGGCAGAAATTTCAAATCTTCCAAATTCAAAAAATTATCAAAATCATTTAATATAATTTTTAATCGATCTTTTATATCATTAACATTTGTCAACCAATCAAACGGTCCTGAGGAAATTCTCAAACCTTGTTTTTGTAAATACATAGCACAAGAACAATCTCTGCCAATTGAATAAATTATGTCATATTTAAACTTTTTCTGCACTTTTTATCTCCAAGACTCTGTTTACGCTTTTTCTATCCCAGCGAATATTTCTTTTTAATATTTTAGCAGGAACTCCTCCTATTACAGAGTTTACTTCTTCAAATTTTCCTGAAACGATAGCACCTTTACCGACAACACATCCACCTGCAATATACGAATTTTTTAAAATTGTACTTCCCCAACCGCACCAAACATGGTCTCCTATAATTAAATCTTTTGCAATATTTATTAATTTATCTTTTTGGAATATAGCATGTCCATCTGTGTTATAAACAATTGTGTCATATCCAAACATACAATCATTTCCTATACTAACCGTTGAACCATTATCGTAAGTAGATATTTCTGTTTTATAAAAAGAAGTTCTATTCCCAATATTAATTTTGCAACACTGACTATTATCGTGGCAATAAACTTTTAGTTCAGTAACAACACTTACGTTATCATTTATAATTATTTCATTATTATCTCCAATAGTTAATGAATTATTTTTACCCTCAATATGAATGTTGGCAATTTTACAAAAGAAATTGGCACCTAGACAAACACTATTTCGCTCGTAATCCACGTTCAAAGTACCTTTTACCCCCCCCACTTTTTCTTTCTATACAATAGACTTTTTATATATCTAAACATTTGTTCTCCTTTCATAATTTTTTTATATTTATTTTGCGCCAATGGGAAGTCCAAATTCCAAGTTTTTATAAAAATATTCATCAAAACCGACTTTTTTCATTTCTTCTTGCGTCTTTTTATAATCGTAATCCAAACGAATTATCTCAAATTCTCCGTCATTAAAAATTGCAAATGATGCTCTGTAATCACCATCTCGGGGCTGTCCTACAGAACCAACATTACAATAAGAAAAATCTTTCGTTTTATAAATAAACGTTTTATGAGAATGCCCAGAAACCATATATTCACCAACCGGCTCTTTATTGTCAAAATATTCTTCACTTGTTATATATTCATCAATATTATTATTCCAACTACCATGAACACAATTTATTCCATAATAAACCGCATTGGTTGGAAAACTTTTTAACCAAGAAATATTTTCTTCTTTCAAAACATTTCTTTGATAAGCCAAACATCTATTTGCTGAATTAGAACGAGGGCACTGACTGTTATTAATAATATAGTAATCATGATTGCCTATTACAATTTTATCTGTCAAATCCCTTACTATATTAATACATTCATTAACATTGGGATAATATCCGCAAATATCACCCAAACAAATTATCTTATTAATATTTCTCTTTTTTATTTCCTCTACAACTGTTAAAAGAGCTTCAAGATTTCCATGAATATCAGATATTATCTCTATCATAAGTAATATAATCCTCTATATATCTTTGAGCAGAACCTTTTTTTATTTTTGTTTTTTCAATAACAGATTTGGAATTATTTAGAAAATAGTCAATACACATTTCTGCTTCATTGTATCCAAAAGCT
>CALAFU010000091.1 GCA_937891325.1 uncultured Candidatus Melainabacteria bacterium
CGTTACGTTGAAAGCCTTTCTGTTTATGCTCGTCAATTTTTAGGGCAAATGGATAAACCTAATGTTGAAAGCATTGACGGACTTTCTCCGGCAATTTCAATTGACCAAAAAACAACTAGTAACAATCCGCGTTCAACTGTCGGAACTGTTACTGAAATTTATGATTACTTGAGACTTTTGTATGCAAGAATCGGCGTGCCTCATTGCCCTAAATGTGGTGATGAAATTAAACCTCAAAGTATTGATGAAATCGTAAATTCTGTATTAAAACTAGAAGAAGGTACTAAAATTCAACTTTTAGCACCTGTAATTGTTGGTAAAAAAGGTGAATATCAAAATTTATTTAAAGAACTTCAACAAGAAGGTTTTGTCAGAGTAAAAGTTGACGGCGACGTTTATAATTTAGACGAAGAAGATGTTGAACTTTCAAAAACTAAAAAACACGATATTTCGGTTGTTGTTGATAGATTAGTAATTAAACCTTCAATTCGTTCACGTTTAACAGATAGTATTTCAACAGCCTTGAAAAAAGCAAACGGCGTGGTTATTGTCGATTTAGTTCAAACTAAAGAAGAAATTTTATATTCTGAAAAATTCTCTTGCGAAAAATGTGGCTTGAGTTTTGAAGAATTAGCACCTAGAACTTTCAGCTTTAACAGCCCTTATGGCGCTTGTGAAAGATGTTCAGGTTTAGGAGCGGATTTTATAATCGACCCAGATTTAGTTGTACCCGATAAGTCTTTATCAATAAAAGACGGTGCAATTTATCCTTGGTCAAAGTCAACTACTGATTATTACGAGGACCTTTTGAGTTCTGTTTGCAAACATTATGGAATTGATATGGAAACACCATTCAAAGACTTGCCCGCAGAACAACAGAGCGTAATTTTGTATGGTTCTGATGATATTTTAAAAATCTCAGTAAAACAATTTGGAACTCAGCGCTATAAATCACAATATACAAGATATTTAGGTGTAATTCCATTTTTAGAACGCAAATATCACGAGGCGAACGGTGAATATTGGCAAGCAGAAATTGAAAAATATATGGTTACAAAACCTTGTACCGCTTGTGGTGGCGCTAGATTAAAACCATTCCCTTTGGCGGTTACAATAGGCGGTAAAAACATTTATGAATTTACAAAACTGTCGGTTGATAGTGCTATAACCTTTGTTGATTCGCTTTATTTGGAATTAAAAGATTCCGATTTACAGATTGCAAAACAAATTCTTGATGAAGTCCGTGCGCGTTTGAAATTTTTGCAAGATGTGGGCTTAGGCTATTTAGACTTGGCTCGTATGTCAGGAACTCTTTCTGGTGGCGAGGCTCAAAGAATTCGCCTTGCAACACAAATCGGTAGTGGCTTGTCTGGTGTACTTTACGTACTTGATGAACCTTCAATTGGCTTGCACCAACGCGATAATGATAGGTTAATTAAAACCCTAATGAAATTGCGTAACTTAGGCAATACGCTTATTGTTGTAGAACACGATGAAGATACTATCAGAAATGCCGATTATATTGTTGATATTGGTCCTAAAGCGGGCTTAAACGGTGGTAAAATTGTTGCTCAAGGACAAGTTGAAGACATTATTGCTTGTGAAGACTCAATTACGGGTAAATATTTGAGTGGAGAACGTTTTATTCCGATACCTTCAAAATTAAGAGAGGGTAACGGCAATCATTTAGTGGTTAAAAACGCTCATTTGAATAATTTGAAAAATATTGATGTGGATATCCCTTTGGGTAAAATTGTAGTTTTAACAGGTGTTTCAGGCTCTGGAAAATCCACTTTAATGCAAGATATTATTAATCAATATGCAATTCATAAACTTTACCATAATAAGCCAAAACCTCAAGGCGTAGACGAGATTTTAGGCTTTGAAAATATAGATAAAGTTATTTCTATTGACCAATCTCCAATTGGTAGAACTCCACGTTCAAATCCAGCAACTTATACAGACATCTTCACTCCAATTCGTGCTTTATTTGCAAAAACTAATGAGGCAAAAGTTAGAGGATATAATCAAGGACAATTTAGCTTTAACGTAAAGGGCGGTCGTTGTGAGGCTTGTAAGGGTGACGGTGTTAAAAAGATTGAAATGAACTTTTTATCAGATGTTTATGTAAAGTGCGATGTTTGTAAGGGAAAACGTTATAACCACGAAACTTTAGAGGTTAAATATAAAGGTAAATCTATTTCTGATGTATTAGAAATGAGTGTTGGCGAAGCTCTTGAGTTCTTTGAAAATATAGCGCCAATAAAACGTAAACTTCAAACGCTTTATGATGTTGGGCTTGATTATATTAAATTAGGGCAAAGCTCTACAACGCTTTCAGGCGGTGAAGCTCAACGTATAAAATTAGCATCAGAATTGAATAAAAAAGCTACAGGTAAAACTCTTTACTTGCTTGATGAGCCTTCTGTTGGCTTGCATTGGGCTGATTTAGACAAATTAATAAAAATTATCCATAAACTTGCTGATAATGGTAATACAATCTTGATTATCGAACACAATATGGATTTGATTAAAGTTGCTGACCATATAATTGACTTAGGTCCTGAAGGTGGTAACGGTGGTGGCGAAATCGTTGCACAAGGCACTCCTAAGCAAATTGTTAAATGTAAAAATTCATATACAGGACAATACCTAAAACCATATTTAGAAAAATAACTCGTTACGATTGGTTAATAAATTACTAAAATATTTGTGTGTGGTGTTATAATAGACTCATGCGTAAGTTTATTTTTTATCTATTGTTGGTCAAAAAATTATTTTATATCATAATTTATCCGTTTTTCATGGGTGATTCAAAATTCTTGCGCTTTTTCAGAATGGGTATGGAGAACTACCTAATTTTTCAACCTGCGAAATTAAGAGCCGTAAGAATTAAACGTGACTTGTTGGGTAAATTTAAAACGGTTCGTTTTGTAACCCTAGACGGCGCAAGACTTTTTGCATGGTTTATAAAACCTCAAGAAAATAAGCCAACGATTTTATATTTTCATGGTCAAGCTGAATCAATCTTGAACCACCAAGATATAGCGGAATTCGCTCTAAAAAACGGTTATGGCTTATTTATGCTTTCATATCGTGGGCATTATAGAAGTTGGGGCTTGCCTTCAGAAAAAGGTATTTATACAGATGCTCAAACAGCAATGAATAAATTAAAAGATATGGGAATTGACTCAAAAGATGTCATTTTATGGGGACACTCTTTAGGGACAACTGTTGCAACAAACACAGCTGTACACAATGATGTAAAGGCTCTTATCCTTCAATCAGCAGTTTTAAACATGCACTATTCAGCAATTGATATGGCTAATTTTTACTTGAGACGTTTAAGGGTTAGACCATTAAAAAAATACATCAAAAAACACTTTAAAGATGTTGAATTTATTCAAAAATTTGATAATTTCAAAAACTTACCAAAGGTTAAATGTCCAATTTTGTTAGTTCACTCAAAAACTGATAGAGTTGCACCTTCAAAAAATGCTAGAATTTTGGCATTGGTTAATGAAAAAGCTGAATTATACCTAGCACCACGCGGAAGCCATTGGTCAATGAATTGGTGTATTGATAAAATTGCTGATTATATTGAAAACTTAAAATAAAATTGATAGAATACTTTCGGAGGTATTTATGGAAGAAAAGAAAAGAATAATGTCGGGAATGCGTCCGACAGGCAGACTTCATTTAGGTCATTATATGGGGGTAATTTCTAATTGGGTAAACCTTCAAAATGATTATGACTGCTACTTTTCTGTTGCAGATTGGCATGCACTTACAACAGGTTATGACAAAACAGAACAACTTAAAGATAATGTTTATAACGTTGTAATTGATTGGCTTGCCTGCGGAATTGACCCTAAAAAAGCTACAATTTTTGTTCAATCGACTATTCCAGAAATTGCCGAATTAAATATATATTTAGGTATGGTTACACCTCAAAATTGGGTAGAGCGTGACCCTACACTTAAAGATATGGCTAAAATTTTGAAATCTAAAGAGGGTAC
>CALAFU010000092.1 GCA_937891325.1 uncultured Candidatus Melainabacteria bacterium
CAATATTTTTCCAATTACTAAGTAGTATAGGTCGCCGTTTGCTTTAGCAAACGGCGACCTACTAGAAAGATTATATAAAGATAGTTTATACAGCTTCTTTGTTAAGAGCTTCAGAAAGATGTGCGATTGTTCTAGGGAAGTATTGTTGTAGGTATTGAGAACGAATAGCTAATAATTCCATAGTTTTAGGAGTAGTTAACAAGGCATTACTTTCTGCGATTGTTTCTCTAAGACCACCGACTTCTCCGCCGTAGTGGTTTAGAGTGTTGATGAAGTAATCGATGTGATCACGTTGAGCGTCAGGGAACGCTTTGTTGAAGTTTTTCTTTTCATCTTCAAATGTTTTATTTAATTTTTCATCAGCAAAGATAGCTTTACCGATAGTTTCTTTTAATTTGATGCTAGAGTTTAAGTTTACATCTCTCATATCTCTAGCATGTCCAAGTTCGTGTAATACAACGAATAATTGGTCGCCTGAGTGAATAGACTTGTCTGCAGGTGCGTAATATGATTCAAGAGGACTGTCGATACCAACTAGAGTTTTAGTTGATTGAGCCACTTTGATTAATTCTTCACCTGGCATTTCTTTTAGAGAAGCTAAGATTTTCTTTTTGTTGCCTTGAATTTTCTTGTCAATGTCAAGAGTTACAACTTCTCTTTCAGGACGTTTTAAATCTTTTACATCAATTGATTTGTCGCTCAAAGTGATTTCATATTTGTCATCGTTGTTAGATGAGATGATTTTGTTTGGCGCAACAACTTCAAAAGTAGCGCTCTTTTTCAAAAGAACTTTACCGTTTTTATCTGTAATTTTGTAATCAGAAATTCTGTTACCGTTTTCGTCATTTTCGTATAAATAATCAGTTCTTGTACCATCTAGAGAAACCATGTTCTTTTTGATTGATGTAATACCTGTTTTCTTGTCGAATTTACCAGAAGAAACGATTTCTTCTTTGCCGTTTGGGTATTGGTATTTAATATCGAAAATACCAGGAATTTCTGATGGGGCAGTATATTCAGTTCTTACAACTTTGTTATTTTTATCTTTAATAACTCTAACCTCGTGAGTTACAGCCGGATAACCGTTTTCGTCTGCTTGTAAACGAACTTTAGAAATTGTGTTATTTCTCAAGTCTTTTACTTTTTTGATTTGGTAAATGTTACCTTTTTTAGTCCTGTAAACTTCTGCAGTTTCGACAGCTTCTTTGTTCATATTTTTGTCAACAAGAGCAGTGTAAACTGTGCCTTTTTTGTCTTGTGCAATTATGTTGAAGGCTTGTCTGTCTGAATGGTCACATGTGAAAATAACTTGTTTTGGGTTGTTGTTGCAAGTTTCTTTTTCAACTTCAGCAACTCTATTTGCAGCTTTTTCTAAAAAGTCTGATTTAAAACCTGCCATAGCAACGATATTTTCTGGGCTAAGGCTAGTTTTAGTCAATGGCTTTGTATGTTTTAAAGTTTTTCCGTCAGCTTTTCTGTTAAATAGAAGAAGTTGACTTTCTGAGTATCTAGGTTGGTCTTGAGCGTTTTTAACGTCAGAATAATCCTTGATAGTATCAAGTTTTTCAGTATCTTGCATAGCAAAAGTTACTACGCTGTTACCTGAAATGTAATCTTTTTTAGCTAAAGCGTGAACAGAGTTCCATTTTTCAGGAGCTTCTGTCAAAATGCTTTTCATAATTGCAATATTTTTAACGCTAAATTTTTCTTTAGGGTTGCCAGATTTATTGTCTTTGATATTTTTTAATTGACCTAAAGCAATAGCAACATCAAAAGTTTCTTTTTCAAAAGCATCTGGGGTAGCAATGTAATCTTTAGGTGCGTTAGGGCTAACTGTTCTTTGAGGGTTAGTCTGTCTTGTTTTGCTTGCAAAAGCAATGTTTGTATTATTTCTGTAAGGGGTAACAGTTAAATTCATTTTCTTTAATTCCTCCGTAATTCCAAAAATAATAATAGTACTTTTTACACTTTTTGGCAAGTAATTTTTGTAAAATCCTACAAAAAGCGCAATAAAAGTTAACAATAAGAGTACAAAAGACACTTAATAAAAGCTAGTAAAAATGGGGTTTTTAGCCCCATTTGAAACTGTTAAATTAGTAGTAATTATTCTTCAAGTTCATCTCTAATTTTTTTGAACTCTTGGTTAATAATCATGAACGCATCTAATATGTATGGGTCAAATTGAGTTCCTCGACCTTTCTTCATAATGTCTACACATTTTTCGTGAGGGAAAGCATCTTTATAAACACGGCGAGAAGCAAGCGCATCATAAACATCTGCGATTGCCATAATTCTTGCGCATAGCGGAATGTCTTCGCCTTGAAGGTTTTCGGGATATCCAGAACCGTCCCAACGTTCGTGGTGATAACGTGCAATATAAACGCCCATTTCAATAAAATCGTTTGTTCCAAATTTTTTGTGTACTTCTGAAAGCGTATCTGCACCATAAATTGTGTGATACTTCATTTTGTTAAATTCTTCAGGAGTTAATCGTCCAGGTTTCAATAAAATGCTGTCAGAGATTGCAACCTTGCCGATGTCGTGCAATGGACTTGCATATACAATATTTTTTACGAAACTTTTTGTAATTTCATTTTTGTATGGCGAACTTTTTGCCAATTCGGTTGCAAGCGCATAACAGTATTTTTGAACCCTTTCAAGATGTTTGCCTGTGTCGTCATCTCTAGATTGTGCAAGTTTTGCTAGAGAAAAAATTGTCTCCATTTGCGCTTCAGAGGTACGTTTCACTTGTTGCTCTACAATTTGCATCAAGTGCTTGTTCTTTTCCTCAAGTTCCTTTTTCATATCAACCAATTTAAGATGTGTTTTGATACGAACTCGAGCTTCTTCTGCTTTGTATGGTTTTGTGATGTAATCAACAGCGCCTACTGCAAAGCCTTTTGCTACATCTGATGAATTTGATAATGCACTAATAAAGATAATTGGAATATCTTCCACTTGAGGGTCTTTCTTTAACCTTTCAGCCAAATCAAAACCGTTGATGTCAGGCATATTTACGTCTAACAAAATTAAATCTGGTTTTTCCTGTAACACAAGACTTCTTACAACCTTTGGATCTGTTACTTGTATAACCCTGTAAGCATCTTTTTTAAGGATTAGTGTTAAAATCTTTAAATTTGTTTCGTTGTCATCGACGATTAAAATCTTCTTATTCATAAATGAATTATAACATCAGATTTTTTCATTTGCAAAATTTCATGCTAATATAGTTACACTTAGTAAAGATAGGGATTTTACATGGAAATAGATTTAAACACAAGAGTAGAGGCTTGGTTGAATTGGCTTAATTCAACACCAGAATATATATTTTTTAAAGATTTGTCAGGGGCTTATCAAGGTACATCAAGATCAAACGCTTTAATGGCTGGATTTTCTTCTATGCAAGAAATGATTGGCAAAACAGACGAAGAAATTTTTTCGCCAGAAATGGTCAAAATCTTTAAAAAAGAAGACGAAATTATTGTAAAAACAGGTGAAACACGAACTTTTGAAAATCAAGTGGAACACCCAGAAAAAGGAACTCGTTTGATTGAAACAATTAAATCACCTTTGTATAATAATAAGGGTGAAATTATTGGGGTGCAAGGTGTTTCAAGAGATATTACCGAAAAAAGAAAACTTGTTTTAAAGGTTAAAGAACAAACCTCTCAATTGAGAGCGTTGTTTGACAATATTCCGTTTGCTCTTTGGATTAAAGACGTTGAGGGCAAATTCAGAATGGTAAATGAAGAGTACGAAAATTACTACGGACTAAAAAAAGAGTATATTATCGGAAAACACATGAGCGAGGTGCTTAGAACTGAAAAGCTAGCGCCTGAAAAGACCGTAGATCAACTAGTAGAAACAGATAAAAAGGTTATCTGGACGAAAAAGATGTTCCGAGAAGTTGAACACATGTGCTTGAGGGGTGAGGATTATTATGTTTCTATTACAAAAGCCCCAATTTTTGATGAAAAAGGCGAGGTTGTTGGACTTTTGGGTATTTCTTATGATATTACAGAAGAACGCCGTCAAGAGAAAAATTTGCGAATAGCTAAAATTCAAGCAGAAAGTGCAAACCGCGCAAAAAGTGAATTCTTGGCAAATATGAGCCATGAAATCAGAACTCCGATGAATGGGATTTTAGGTTTCATTCAACTTCTTGCCGATACAAAATTAACAGAAGAACAAGAGGACTATGTTACAGAAGCTCAAAAGTCTTCTGAAATATTGTTAGAATTGCTTAATGACATCTTAGACTTGTCAAAAATTGAAGCAGGAAAAATGACTTTGGAAAACATTAGCTTTAATGTAAGAAACGTGCTGGAAGATGTTGGAACGCTTGCCTCTTCAAACGCCGCAAAAAAAGATGTTGAGATTAATGTTTTGTGTCATTCAGATGTGCCTGAGCGAATTGTCGGGGATTCTGTAAAACTAAAACAAGTGCTTAATAACTTGGTGAATAATGCAATTAAATTTACTGAGGTTGGCGAAATTAATGTTACTGCAAAACTTTTAGAAAAAAATAGTGAAAAACTTCGCTTGCAGTTTGATATTGAAGATACGGGGATTGGGATTTCAGAAGAAAATCAAGCCAAAATTTTTAAAGCGTTCACACAAGCGGATAGCTCGACAACTAGAAAATATGGCGGTACAGGCTTAGGACTAGCGGGTTTAAAAAATTTTGTCAGTATGATGAATGGTGAAATTACGCTAGAATCTGAAGAAGGTGTAGGCTCAAAATTCACATTTACGGCAGAATTTGGCGTTGATGAAACAGAAGTTGAAACTTTAGACTTGTCAAAAGATGCGCTAGATAACTTAAAGATTTTAGTCGTGGACGATAACAAAACAAATTTAAAGATTGTTGATTACTATTTGAAGGAATACAACTGCGAAACTGTTTGTGTTGAATCAGTAGAGGATGCGATTAACGAATTGTCTGTAAATGGAGGTTATGACTTAATTTTATCTGATTATTGTATGCCTGAATACGATGGCTTGTATTTGGCACAAAAGATTAGAGAAAAATCGCCAGAACTTCCGATTATACTTTTGTCTTCAAGAGGTCAAATGGCAGATTGTAAAGCAAATACAGAGGAATTTATTCAAGGATATTTGCCAAAACCGATTAGAAAAGATGACTTGATAAAATGTATTTCGCTTGTTATGAATAAGGCAACGGATTCAGTTGTAACAAATCAAACCTTGATAGAGGCAAATTCAGACTTGAAGTTACGAATTTTGTTGGTTGAGGATAATGCAATAAATCAAAAACTTATCTCAAAAATGTTGGCAAAAGCAAACTTAAGTTGTGATATTGCAAACAACGGTAAAGAGGCGCTTGAAGCTATTGAAGCAAACAAATACGACTTAGTCTTAATGGATTGTCAAATGCCTGTTCTTGACGGTTATGAGACAACAAGAATTTTGAGAGAAGATGAACGCTACAAATCTCTTCCTATCATCGCACTAACTGCAAACGCTATGCAAAGTGACTACCAAACTTGTATTGATGCCGGCATGGACGATTATTTGGCAAAACCTTTGAAATACCAGTCATTAATAGAAATTTTGAAGAAATATAATGACTTGATAAGTGATGAAATTGAAACCGATATTTTAGAGGCAAAAATTGAAAATGAACACGAACTTGGGAC
>CALAFU010000093.1 GCA_937891325.1 uncultured Candidatus Melainabacteria bacterium
ATATAATTGACATTGTAAAAAATAATATCGCTATCATCGTTTTTTATTTGATTATATAAAGTTTCAAGAGCATTTTGTTCTAGAAAATCATCACTGTCAACAAACAGCAAATAGTCACCGGTGGCAATTTTTGCGCCGTCATTTCTTGCTGCTCCAGGTCCTTCATTTTGCTTGTTTATAATTTTAATTCTAGAATCTTTTTGTGCATATTTTTTTAATATGTCAAGAGAGTTATCAGAAGAGCCATCATTTGTACAAATGATTTCAATCTCTGAAAGAGATTGAAAAAGAACACTGTTCAGGAATTCTTCTAAATATTTAGAGGTATTATAAACGGGTGCGATTACAGAGACTTTGGGATTCATATTATTCTTTTACACCTAATTCTTGTTTTATATAATTACATATGTTTAAAGCACTATAATTGTTAGCAAAATCTAGTTCCTCCAACAATTCAAGCCTCTTTTCCTTCATATAGTCATTTTTGTTTATTATAACCTCGTTAAAGTACTTTTCTAACTCATCTTCATTTTGTGCACGATAATAAGTTGCACTTATTTTGTTGATATGGTCTATAAACGGAACACTATCTGGAGTTACTAAATGAATTACAGGCATTTTTGTTAAGAAAAATTCAGTCAGAAAAGTTCCACAATCTGTTATCATTGCATAGGATTGTTGAAATAAATCAAGATAATCCCCTGATTCATATCTCATACCTATTTTATCCCATTCTTTGTAATAATCATCAACCTCTTTTTCACTCCAATAACCATTGGTTATTAGTGATGATTTTAAGCAAGGATGTGGTTTGAATATCCAATTTAATTCAGGGTGTTTTCTGGCATATTCTAGAATTATTTTACCACTCCACAAGAAGGTTGAATATGCAATTGTGTTTACGTGGTTTACTGACCAATGTGGAGCATAAATCAAATATTTTCTTTCTTGATTGCTATTCTTATCAAGATAAAAATAATCAAGTTGTGGTGTTCCAATAGGAAGAAGATTTTCGCCTTTATTTGCCATAAGGCTTGAATACCTATCCACAAGTTCTTGGTTTAGAACACAATATTTGTGAATATATCTGTGAAAACGTAAGTAATAGTCTTGCGGGAATGTTGTACTTGGTAAATAATATGGCACATAGTATGTTAATGCAAATTTTGAGCAAACTACAGGACCTTGTGATGTTTCAATATACCAAGGGTGTTGATAGAAGATTATATCTAAATTAAACTTTTCAAAAGGAATATAGCAATCCTTATCAAAGTCATAAGCATATTCTACGTTCGTTGATTTATTTTTGAAAAATTCGTAAATCTTTTTTATCGTTTCTGGTTTTTGAAAATTAAAATTGGATTTTGGTGAACAATTTTTTGTAGCAAGAATAACAGGTGTAAATTCATCGCTATCTTTAAAAATGTCATACAATGTTTGACATTTCCATTTTGTCTCATCATATATATAAAAGCCCACTCTTAATTTTCTATGTTTTATTTCTGTTGATAATTTCTTTTGAACTTTTTTTACATTCTTCTTTATGTAGTTACAATTTGATTGAATTTTTAATTCATTGAAAAAATCTCGAATATTTTTTCTTGCTTTTATAGGGGCAAAAAGGGCTAATGTTGCTCCTACTTTATCATAAGGTATATACAACTTATCTACTCCATATTTCTCTTAGCAAAGTTAGTAGTGGTATTTTTACTAAAGGCTTTACTTTTGTTTTGGTTTTGTCAAAAACATTACATACAAAATTTTCTACAATTCCTATATAGTTTTGTGTTGCAATAAGGACATAATCTGCATTGTAGTTTGTAATATTACTAAATGGAATTATTTTATAATCTAAATAAATTTCGCCTTCTTGTTCTTCTGAAAATTTCTTGTCTGAAATACCGATAATATTTAATTTTGTAAGGTCATAATTCTCTTTTATGTATTGAAATAAAGAACCTGCTCCGTACAAAATTACAGTTTTACCTTTCAATTTTTTATTTAATTTTTCGAACTGTTTTTTGAAATTCAGTTCTTCTAAATAGGATTTAAAATCATTCGCCATATTATTGGTTTCTTTCTATATATGTAATATGGTTATTATAAATTAAGTGAAAGGTTTAATCAATTATATTACTATTGTAAATATATTAACCAAGCATGTTTTTGATGACGTTTAGGTCGTTTTTGTGAGTGATTTTTAAATTGATTTCATCGCCTTCTACAATATGGATTGGTGCTAGGTTATAGCGTAAGATTAGTCCGCAATCGTCTGTGAAACTTGCGTTTTCGTCTTTTAGTGCAAGTTTGTGAGCTTGTTTGATTAATTTAGCTCTAAAAGATTGCGGAGTCTGAACTCGTTTCAAAAATTTTCTCGGCGGAATTGCTGTAACAACATCGCTTTCATCAACTTGAATTATCGTATCAACTGTGTCAATGGCTGTTCCAACCGCTTCATATTTTTGTAAAGCTTCAATATTATCATCAATAATTTTTTGTGTAACAAAAGCTCTTACAGCGTCATGAATTAAAACATTTGCCTCATCAGGAGCTTCTGATGTACCAATATAAGAGCTTTCAACCCTTGTTTTGCCACCATTTAAAAGTTTAGTAATCTTTTTGTAATCATTTTTGTTTAAAATTTCTTCTGCCAAATCTCTGAATTTTGGATTTGTAACCAAAATGATTTCATCAATATTTTTATTCTTTTCAAAAGCATCAATCGCGTATTCTAAAATGGTTTTACCCTCGAATTGATAAAATTGTTTTGGAATATTTTCGCCAAAGCGTTCGCCTGTACCTGATGCTAAAATTATTGCTATATTTTTCATACACCACCTGAAGTATTTATTATTTTTTATTATACATGAAACTATGCTTGTGTTATAATAAATTAGAACTTATTATATAAAAAAGAAGGATAGTAATATGTCTTATAAAATTATATCAAAGAAAGAAATTTGTCCAAACCAATACGAAATTCAAATCGAAGCACCATTCGTTGTTCGTAACGCAAAAGCTGGACAATTTATTATATTCAGAGCTACAAAAGATGGTGAAAGAGTTCCTCTAACAATCGCTGATGTAGACAAAGAAAATGGAATTTTAACATTAGTATTCATGGCAGTAGGTTATTCTACAAAACAATTGGCTGAACTTAATGTTGGCGATGAATTAGCTGACTTAGTTGGACCTTTAGGTCAACCAACACACATCAAAAAATATGGCACAGTTGTTTGTTTAGCTGGTGGATACGGCGCTGCTCCTTGCTATTTGATTGCAAAAGCATTCAAAGAAGCAGGTAACAAAGTTTACATGATTATGGGTGCAAGAACAAAAGAACTTATCTTCTGGCAAGATAAAATGAAAGATGCTTGTACTGAATTATTCATCACAACAGACGACGGAACTTTAGGCGAAAAAGGTTTCGTAACTCAAGTTTTAGAAAGAATTATGGGTCAAGAAAAAGTTGATTATGCAATCGCAGTAGGTCCAATGCCTATGATGAGAGCAGTTGCAAACTTGACTCGTGACAAAGGTATTTACACAGAAGCTAGTATGAATCCAATTATGGTTGACGGTACAGGCATGTGC
>CALAFU010000094.1 GCA_937891325.1 uncultured Candidatus Melainabacteria bacterium
GGAAACATTGTTTCTGATGAGGTGAAACGCAAATGATAGATTTGAAAACAACGTTAAACATTGCTATTCGCTCACTTAAAATTAACAAAATGCGTTCAGCCTTAACAAGTTTGGGTATCATTATCGGTGTTTGTGCAGTAATTGTAATGCTTGCAGTTGGCACAGGTTCAAGAGAAAAAATTGCAAAAGATATGGAATCAATGGGTAGCAATTTACTTATGATTCGTTCAGCATCTGCAAAAAGTGGTGGCGTTCGTATGGGTATGGGTACTCGCCCAACACTAACCTTAAAAGACGCTGAAGCCATTGAAAGCAAAGCTAGAGGTGTTCTTGCCATTGCACCATATTCAGCCGAAGCAAAGCAACTTACTTTTGGTAATCAGAATTGGTCAACTACTGTTGGCGGCACAACAGCACCTTATTTATTTATTAGAAATTACGAAATTGAATCTGGAAGAAACTTCATTCCAGAAGATATAAAAAATAACACAAAAGTTACAATTTTAGGACAAACTGTTGCAACAGAACTTTTTGGTGACATGGATCCCATAAATAAAACTATTCGTATTGGTGGAATTCCATTCAAGGTTGTTGGTTTATTGAAAACAAAGGGACAATCTGGAATGGGACATGATCAAGATGATTTGGTATTTATTCCGATTACGACCGCACAAAAGAAAGTTTTTGGTACAGCTTTTCCTGGAACTGTTTCAATGATTAGTGTAAAAGCTCAAGATGATGAAATTATTGAAACAACACAAAGTGATATTGAAGAAATTTTGAAATATAGACACCACATTGGTAAAACACAAGATAACGATTTTGAAATAAGAAATCTAGCTCAAATGCAAGAAACAATTAAATCTTCGGCAAGAACAATGTCGTTATTCCTATTTGTAATCGCTTTCGTTTCACTTCTTGTAGGTGGTATTGGTATTATGAATATTATGCTTGTATCAGTTACAGAAAGAACGAAGGAAATTGGTATTCGTATGGCAATTGGTGCAAAAGCTAGAGATATCAGAATTCAATTCTTAATTGAATCCTTCTTACTTTCAATATTTGGCGGTATAATTGGTGTTTTATTAGGTTGCGTAATTTCTGGAATTATCGGTTTAATTGGGGCAATGCAGGTTTCAGTTTCTGCATTTTCAATTCTTTTGTCTTTAGGATTTTCCGGAATTGTCGGTGTAGGTTTTGGCTACTATCCAGCTTACAAGGCATCTTTACTAAACCCGATTGATGCTTTAAGATACGAATAGTAAAAAATAAGTCCCACAAATGCGGGACATAGATTGAGCAATCAAAAGAGTTGAGGATTTACAACTCTATAATAAACTATTAAGGCGGTCATTTCATTAGATGAAATGACCGCCTTTTAAAAATAATTCTACTACTTTATGACTATAAAACTCTTTGTTCTTTTACTTTATCGTCAACATTAACTTCGTAGTTTTTGCCTTTGATGTTAGCTCTAAAGAAGTCGTCATAGTTTTTATTGATTGATTTAAAGTTGTCTTTTACTTCTTTAAAATCTTTTTTAGATAAGATTTTGTTTGATAAAATAACTTTGTAATCTTTGTTTAAATCAATATTTTCAAATTTTCCTGTTTGTTGATTTCTGCATTTTACAGCATCTGCATAAGAATTTTTGCTTTCGCCTTTTGAAATTTGTTCAATCATAGTTCTGTTTACTTGGAAATCAGACCATTGGATTAAAGTATTTCTTGTAGGAGCTTCTAAGTTAGATTTTACGTTTTTAGAAATAATATCAACTAATTGATTACCCTTTATGTTACCAACGTTCAAGTTTTGAGATTCAACATCAATACCGTCAAAGATTTTTAATAAGTTCAAGTTTGTTGAACCTTCTTTAATTCCGCCTCTAACGTAAGAAGATTGTAATGCAACTGATGATAAATCTGGAATTTCTTTTCTTGCTTCTTCTGCAACAGTTGAAGTCAAGAAGTTTGTTAATTCTGTATTTGCATATCTAATTTTATCAGAATATTCTAATTCAGAAGCACCATGCATTTTAACTAACGGTTTAACATCTTCTTCAAAGTTTTTATCTAAGAATGTCTTAACGTCTTTATCTGGTGCAGAATTTTCTGTAATGTACATGTTATAACCAACATCTTCTAAATCACCGTCGTCATTAAATCTAAAGTTTACTGATTTAATAATTTCGTTATCTTTACCTAAAGAGTTGATAAGAGTTCCGCCTTGAACTTCGTTATCTCTAGTATGATCGTGACCATTCAAGATTACATTAATATTTGGAACATTTTTTTGAATCATTTTTGAAATTGGTGCGCCCATGTGAGAAAGTAGAACTACCGCTCCTTTTGGGTGTTTTTCTTTAAATGCGCCAACTTCCTTGTTCAACACTGCAAAAGTACCTTGCAAATCATCTTCTGTTAATTGAGTATCCTTTTTGTTGCAGTTATCGTATAATTCAGTTTTTGTTAATTTACCTTTTAAACTTGGAATTGTAACACCTACAAACATTACATCATGTTTAAGATTTGGATTTTTGTCATCTTGAACTTCGTAAACTTGAGATTTCACAATGTTTTTGTGGTCTTTCATTAAGCCTGTAACCAAAGGTGATTTTTCTAAATCAACGTTAGTAACAAGAGTTTTTACAGGTTCATCTTTCAATTTGTTAAATACAAATTCGTCACCACCGTCGTAACAGTGATTACCTAAAGAATAAACTGTATCAAAATTATTTTTAACCATACCTTTTACGGTATTTACAACTTTGTCTAAGAAATTAGCTTGAATATCACCGTTTGAAAGTTCAGGTTTTGTCATGTAACCTTTTTTATGAGGATTCATGAAGAAATCGCCTGCAATAGCAAACATATTCAAAGTTGATTTTTCATCAGCTTTTTTGAAAATATCACCTTTATTTTTATCAATAGTACCAACCAATTGAGGTAAGTTTTGAACGTTACCATGATTGTCTGACATGGCTACAATGTTGACTTGAGCTGCTTTAAAACCTACTTGAGGGAAGTTAAAATTAGTTAATTTCATCTGCACACCACCTATAAATTTCTTATGCCCTTATAAAACATGTGAAGGAAAAAAATTGCCCTAAAACCATGTATTTACGCGATTTTTATATTACTTTGTAAACTTATGTAACAAACACCTTCAAAAGCCTAAAGTTTTTGACGAGTTCTGACGATATATAAAATGCAAGTTACAAAGGGATATGTTTTTAATCGGTACAAACAAAAGCATATAATGGTGTCTCAAAACAAATTGAATAAAGAAAATTAAAATGACTTGGGATTTTTAGTTTTATTTTATATTTTAATTTTCTATAAAAAGATTTATTAGCGATGCTATTCGCATTACGAATAACATTAGTGTTTATTAAAATTTCCTTATTTCCTTCCCTATATTAAAATTTTAACCACCTTTAGGTGGTTTTTTTTTGACTTATAAATTAAACTTAAAATTTTGTCACCCTGAACTCGTTTCAGGGTCTCATTGTTTCTCCGGAAAGATATTGCGATTCTGTCACACGGGGGACAGGCTCATAAAACTCATTCTTCGTTTGTTCGCTTTGTCT
>CALAFU010000095.1 GCA_937891325.1 uncultured Candidatus Melainabacteria bacterium
AAAAAGAAAAAAAAAAAAAAAAAAAAAAAAAAAGCAGCTATTGCTGCTTGATATACTTCATAATCTTGGGAGGAGATTTGGGGATAGTTGTACATGAATAATAACTCAACAAATTATTTTTTGTTAGTTCCATGCTAAAAACCGTAACAAAAATTTACAATTGGATTTTCAAAACCATGGCATGATAGGCGTAGCAAGAGCTTTACATGTTGTCAAGAACTTTTATTTTTTGCTTATTTTTATTCTTATTTTTGCTATAATAATGATGAAAATTTAAACAAAAAGGAGAAAATTATGGCAACAGAAGTTAAGGCTTCACACATTTTAGTAGCAACTGAAGACGAAGCAAAAGCGTTATACAACGAAATTAAAAATGGCAAAGATTTTGCCGAAGCCGCAAAAGAATACTCAAAATGCCCATCAGGTCAAGCTGGCGGAGATTTAGGTTTCTTCCCTCGCGGAGTTATGGTTAAACCTTTTGAAGATGCAGCATTTTCACTAAAACAAGGTGAATTGTCAGAACCTGTTCAAACTCAATTTGGTTGGCATTTAATCCTAGTTACAGGCGTTATTGAATAATGAATAAATATATTGAAAAAGCTCGTTCCTTCATAGAGCAAGAAAAAATTGATTACTTATTAGTAAATTCTACAAACGAATTTTTGGTAGAATACAACGAGTTAGCGAAAAATTCTAGATATTACCTTACAGGATTTTCTGGTTCAACAGGCGATGCTCTTGTATCAAAAGACAACGTATATCTATTTGTTGACGGACGTTATCACGTACAAGCAGACCTTGAAGTTAATCACGACGATATAACCGTTGTAAAACTTCAAATGGGTGACAAAGTAATCGACGAACTTGCAAAAAGAATGGACGAGCATTCAATATTAGGCATTTGCTCAAAGAAAAATTCTCAATTCAGATACGAAAATTTAACAAAAGTTTTAGGGGCAAAAAACATATCAATAAAACTTTTTGACATAGACCCTATTGAAGAAAAAATAGAAAACAAACCTCAAAATTTAACAGAAATTCCGTTAAATTTGACAGGTAAATCTAAAGAAGAAAAAATCAAAGAGCTTGATTTAAAAGCGAACGAGGCGCTTTTAGTTACCAACTTAGAAGAATTGTCTTACATTTATAACTTGAGAAACTTTAACAAAACAAACTCTTGTTCAATTGAAGGCAAGGCAATATTTACGCACGACAAAGATTATTTATTTATTTACGAAAACCTAAAAGATTTTGACGAATTTATCAAAAATTGCAAGTTTGATACAGTTTACGTTGATGAAATGACAGTTACAGCACACGATTACGCTCTTTTAGGCTCAAAAGCAAGCAAAATCAAATGGAATCCTATATCAAACACAAAATGCATAAAAACTGATGCAGAATTAGAACATTACAAAGATGCATTTGCAAGAACAGACAAGGCTTTAGCTGACACAGGAAAATTTATAGCGGAAAACGACAACATTTCAGAATTTGACATAAAAGAAGAATTAGAAAAGAACTTTAAAAAATATGGTGCAATTGGACAATCCTTTACATCAATAGTCGCAAAAGACGAAAACTCAGCCTTAGCGCACTATTCAAAGTCCTCAAAAGACGAGATTATAAAAGAAGGTTCACTTGTATTAATTGACTGTGGCGGATACTACGAAGGTGGTTTAGCAACAGACATCACAAGGGTTTTTGTTAAGGGTGAACCAAATAAGTTACAAAGAACTGTATACACGACAGTTTTAAAAGCATTTTTAAGAGCCTTCAATACAACAAAATTTAAAATAGGACAAGATATCGACAGAGTTGCTCGTGACTTTTTAGAAGAAAATGCACCAGCTGGTTTTGTCTTCAACCACGGTCTAGGACATGGCATCGGCGTTAGTGTTCACGAAGCTCCACCTAGACTAAGCAATGGAACTTGGGATTCAAAAGTTCCACTTCAAGATAACATGTGCTTTACAATTGAACCAGGACTTTACAAGCAAGACTCTTTCGGTGTAAGATTAGAAAACTCTTGCTATTTACAAGACGGAGAAATTAAATCTTTTGTAAAAATGCACTACGAAAAGAAACTTATTGATTTTTCACTACTTGACGAGCAAGAAAAAGAATGGTTAAGCCACTTTGAGGTAAAATAATGGAAATTACAAGCGTAAACAATGATACAATTAAAGAAGTAGTTAAACTTCAACAAAAAAAATACAGAGATGAGTCTAAAAAGTTTTTATTAGAAGGCTTAAAAGCCATTGAAGAAGCGTTCAATGCAGACATTGAAATCGAACAAATCTTTGTATTAAAAGAAAAAGCATTTCATTACGACTTTTTAGAAGAAAAAATTGTTTACGTTACAGAACCTGTACTAAAAAAACTTTCAACAACAGACTCTGCTCCTGATGCTGTGGCAGTAGGCAAGCAAAAAATCTATGACATCACTTGTCTTAAAGATGCAAAACGTGTTGCTTTATTTGAAAACATCAAGGATTTAGGCAACTTAGGCACAATCTTACGTACCGCAACTGCTTTTTCTCTTGACGGAATTATTCTTTACGGCAACACAGTTGACTTATACAACCCTAAATGCGTAAGAGCATCAGTTGGAAACTTATGGAAAACTCCTGTTATCCAAACAAAAGATTTTTCAGTTTTGCAAGAATATTTTAAAGACTACACAAGAATTGCAACCTTGCCAAAATCTGACGATAGCGTATTTTTAAAAGATTTCAAACCTCAAGATAAAGCCCTAGTAATGTTTGGCGCTGAAGCAGACGGACTTAGCAAAGAATTAATCGATTTTGCAACAGACAAAGTTACTATTGAAATGGATAGCAAAGTTGAATCTTTAAATTTAAGCATGTCTGCTGGAATTATTTTCTACAAGTTATTTTTGTTGTAAAATAGACTTATGAACACTAGCGAAGTAAAAAAGATTTGGGAAAATGTAAAGGAAGAATTGAAACAGGTTGTACCTGCATCAACTTTTGAACCTTGGATTGAACCTCTTGAGGCAATTTCATTTGAGGGTGATCAATTTACGCTCATTTCCGGCGAATCTTTTGGTATTGACTACTTAAAACGAACTCAATATCAAGCCTTCCTTGACACTTTCAAAAAAGTTTTAAATCAAGACATTATCGTAAATTTTGAAGTTGATGAAGATTTAGCAAAAAAAATTAAAAAAGAAAAAGCAACTGAGCAAAAGAAAATTGAAAAGAAAAAACAAGAAGAAATTGAACACAAGCAAGCCATTGACAATTTGTCTTACTTAAATTCAATGAACATCAATCTTCGTTACCGTTTTGACAATTTTGTTACTGACGAAAACAACAAAATCGCAAAAGCTGCAGCTCAACAAGTTGCAGAAAATCCAACAAATTTGTACAACCCTCTTTATATTCAAGGTGGTTCTGGTTTAGGCAAAACTCACTTGATGCAAGCAATTGGTCATCAGGTAATTATGAAGGGCGAATTAAAAGTTCGTTGCATTAAAACTGAAGATTTTATTAATGACTACATCAACAGCACTTGTGCATCTTTTACAAAAGGTAAAAGCACTACAAGTACAATGAACAAGTTCCGAAACAAATATAGAAATGTTGACATTCTTTTGATTGATGATATTCAATTTATTGAAAACAAAAAGAAATGTATGGACGAATTGTTCAACACATTAGACACTTTGTACAACGCAAACAAACAAATTGTTTTAACTTCTGACAAGTTACCAAAAGATTTGCCAGAAATTCCAACACGTTTACGCACACGCTTTGAACAAGGTTTAGTTGTTGAAATAAAACCACCAAAATATGAAACAAGAGTGAAAATTCTTGAAAATTTTGCAAAAGAAAAAGGATTTGAAAATCTTCCACAAGAAGTTTTTGAATACATTGCTAAATACAAAAAAGACAACGTTCGAGAACTAGAAGGTGCGTTCACTAAAGTTAGTGCATATTCAAACATTGAACAAGAACCTATAACATTAAAATACGCACAAAAAGTTTTAAAATTAGAAGAACAAGAAAATAAACCTACAATCGAAAAAGTTGCAAATGTTGTTGCGGACTACTTTGATGTTACAGTAGCAAATTTCTTGAGTTCAGCTAGAGTTCAAGCTATTTCAAATGCTCGTGCAATTGTTTGCTATATTGCAAGAGAATATCTACAACTTAGCTATGAAAGCATTGGTGATTTTCTAAATAAAAAGCACCAAACAGTTATGTATTCTGCTGAAAAAATTAAAAAAGCGCTAAAAACAAACAAAGAACTTGAAAAAGATTTAAATAAAATTTTGAAAAAATTAGGATTATAAATTTTATTTTTATTTTAAAAGGGCGGTTCGCAAAGCGAACCGCCCTTTTATTTATCGTTTAATATCTAAAATTAAACTAAAGAAGAGATTTCTTGAGATTGAATCATTTTTGAATTGTTCAAAGCAGAAATCATGATAGCATTTCTGTTAGCAATTTCTACTAAGTTGCTGATTACAGCTAACATAGAGATTTTTGATTCTAATCTGTTAATGCAAGAACCACAACCAATAGCGCTAGCACCAGCAGCAAATGCGAATTGAGCAGTTGTTGTATTGATGTTAGATGAAGTCATGATTGGTAATTCAATGTTTCTTGATAATTCTAATGTGCTAGAGATTGTTAATTCAGCTCTGTTTAACCAAGCTCTAGCGCCTTCGAAGTTGCTAGCTTGAGAAACGAAACCTTCAGTTTGGATTAAGTCGATGCCTAATGCTTCTAATTCTCTAGCTAATGAAATTTGTTCGTTGATAGCTAATGAACCAGGGATAGTAACTGAAAATAAGATTTGAGATCTCATTTCGCTGCTGATTAATGATAATGTTTCTTTAACGATGTCTAAAATTTGGATTGAAGACATTGTGATACCTTGGTTATATAATGCATCAAAGTTACCTAATTCGATAGCGTTAACGTGGAAGTTGTTAACTGCGTTTGCTAATTCAATAGCACTGATTGAAGAAGCAAATAATGTAATATCTGAGTTAGATTCAGAGATTAATCTTGTTGCTAAAGATAAAACTTCTTCATTAGCTGCAACGTCGATAGCTGTAGCTTTTGCTTCGATAGCTGAAGAAACAACCATTTCAACTTTTTCTAAGTTTAAGTTGTTGATACCTGAAATAACTTTTAATGCTCTTTTTTCGCTTAAAGCTTGTTTGAATAACTCAATACTGTTCATTCTAAATTTCCTTTCCTTACTCATATCTCTTTTGAAATCTGATATTAGATTTCATTGTAATTATAGAATAAAGGTTTAATGCTGGCAAGAAATATACAAACTTTTGTTACAAAGCTAGTAGTAAAATCTTAAAGCCTAGTTTATAATACAGCAGGAATGGAGCTTTCAAGGTTATGGTTAAAAAATTTATTATCGCAATTTATTTATCTTTTTTTGTAAATCTAACCGTTATCGCCTATGACAACGAAGAAATGATTTACATGAATGTTTATGAAAAGTTAAACCCTGCAATTGTTTCGATTGATGCAGAACTTCCTCTTGGTGTTTCTAGCGGAAGTGGGTGCATTATTGATAAATCTGGAATTATTTTAACAAGTTCGCACGTCGTAGATGAGGGTAAAAACATTGAAGTTACGCTTCACAACGGACATGTTTATAAAGCAAACGTTTTATATTCTTCAAATAAAGATATCGCTTTAATTCAGATTAAAGCAAAAGAAGAACTTTCGACTGTTTTATTAGGAGACTCGGGAAAGGCTAAAGTTGGGCAAAAAGTGCTTGCAATAGGTAGTCCGTTTGGATTTAATGGCACATTAACTCAGGGAATAATTTCAAGAATTGACTACGCTAAAGATAAAATTCAAACTGATGCCTCAATAAACCCAGGAAATTCAGGCGGACCATTAATTACAACTGACGGAGAAGTAATTGGTATTAATCAAGCAATTTACAATCCTGACAACAACATTTCAAACATTGGTATTGGATTTGCCATTCCGATAAACACTGTAAAAGAAATGTTGAAAAAAGCGAAATAAAAGATATTAAAAAAGCGAGTCAATGACTCGCTTTTGATTGTGATTGATTTAGATATGTGATAAAAACTTTTGTAAAAATTGATTATAGCTTGATTAGCAAACGAAGCCACCATCAGAAGAACTGAAACTTGCACCGCTGTCACCAGAAGCAACAGAGCCTGCTGTTTCTGCGCCTGAGAAAGCTAAAGAACCGGCAGTTTCAGCATCAAATGCCAATGAACCTGCTGTTTCAATACCAGCATCTGCAACGCTTCCTGCTGTTTCAATGTTAGCAAATTGACTATAATCAATTTGTGGAGCAAAAGGATTGCTTGATTGGAAGCTATCAATTTGATTACCTGAGTTTACAAATGCGATAGTTCCAGCTGTTTCAACATTGCTAGCTAATGTGCCAGCTGTTTCAGTGTTTACTGATGCCAACGAACCTGCTGTTTCAGCACCTCTTGCTTGAGTATTTGTATTAAATAAATTTGAATTAAAACCTAATGCCATATATCATCACTCCATTCTAAACCAATCTCGTGTTTTTTTATCACTTACATTTATATAAAAACAATTTTTGATTGGTAATTTCAATAAAGATAAAAAATGTTACATTCTGTAATAATCTTACATATCTAGCGCCAAATCTAGCGTAGGAGCTTTCGCAACAATTGCACTTGATGAAATAATATCAACACCAACTTCAGCAATAGCATGAACGGTAGATAAATTTACATTACCACTTGCTTCTGTAATAGCCTTTCCGGCAATGATTTCAACTGCTTTTTTCATTGTTCCACATGACATGTTATCAAGCATGATAATATCAGCTCCACATGCAACTGCTTCTTTAACTTGGTCTAATGTGTCACATTCAACTTCAATTTTGTGAGTGTGCGAAATATTTTTTCTAATTTTTTCAACAGCTTTTGTTAAAGAACCAGCTAATTTAATGTGATTATCTTTAATCATAGCGCAATCGGCAAGGTTAAATCTGTGAATACAAGCACCACCTACGTAAACCGCGTATTTTTCAAATACTCTGAAGTTTGGAGTTGTTTTTCTTGTATCAGAAATTCTAGCTTTTAAGTCTTCACCAATTGCATCTTGATATTTTCTTGTTTCAGTTGCAATGCCACTCATTCTTTGAGCAAAGTTTAGAGCTGTTCTTTCACCTTTTAAAATTGCAGAGGCTGAGCCTTTTAATTCTGCAATTGTATCGCCGGCTTTAATTTTGTCACCGTCTTTGAAATAGAATTTAATTTCTACATCGTCAGAAAGATTTTTAAATACTCTTTCAAAAACCTTCAAACCACAAACAATACCGTCAGAACGAGTATTTAATTTAGCTTCTAAAACATCTTCCTCTGTTGCTAAATTGTCAGTCGTAATATCGCCAAATCCGATATCTTCTTCTAGTGCTGAAAGTACGTATTTATCAATTAAAAATCTATCTAACAAAACTTAATTCTCCTTGTTCTTTAATAATACAATTGTGTTCTGCAATTTCTTTTGTCAAAGGGAAATCTTCGCGGTAATGCGCGCCACGAGACTCTTTTCTTTGAAGTACAGAGGTTATAATAAGTTGAGCAACTGTCAACATATTTTTAAATTCATATTCTTGAATACTCAAGCATTTTTCGTTTCGTAAAAATTGTGCTTTTAAGTCGTTCAATCGACTTTGAGCTTCTTTTAATGAGATTTCTGAACGGATAATTCCAACTCCGTCCCACATCAAACTTTGCAATTCTGATTTTAAAACATCAGTGTCATACTCAATAAAACCAAGTTCTTGCGAATATTTTTTTAAACTTTTCTTTAACTCTTCGGACATTTCAATAAGTTCATCATCAATATTTTTTTGAACAAATTCTGCCATTGAATAAGCACTTACGACACACTCTAACAGAGAGTTACTTGCTAGTCTGTTTGCACCTTGCAAACCTGTTGAAGAAACTTCACCTAAAGCAAATAAACCTTTTATAGAGGTTCTACCATCATAATTGACTTTAACTCCACCCATAAAGTAATGTGCTGCAGGATGTACAGGGATAAAGTCCTTTGTCATATCAATATTATTTTTCAAACACATTGCAGAAATTGAAGGAAAACGTTTTTCTTGAACTTCTTTTGGAATAACTGTTGCATTCAAATATACGTAATCTTTTCCGCTCAATTTCATTTCTTCAAAATTAGCTCTTGCAACAACATCTCTTGGCGCTAAATCCTTTAATTCGTGGTATTTATGCATAAAAGGATTACCTTTTTCATCAACAAGAATTGCACCTTCGCCACGAACAGATTCGCTAATTAAATGGTTTGCATCTTCACCTTGAACAGCAAGTGCTGTTGGGTGGAATTGAACAAATTCCATATCCTGTAAAATTGCACCCACATTATATGCTAGCGCAAAGCCGTCGCCTGTTGCACATTGTGGATTTGTTGTATTCTTATATAATTGACCGATACCACCTGTTGCTAAAACAACAACACTTGAAAGTGCAACTGAATAATTTGTACCGTCAAACAAAACAACACCTTTACAAGCATCATTTTCTTTTAATATTTCTACTGCAATTGTGTTTTCTTTTAAAACAACTTGTTCGTTTTGAGCAACTAATTCAGATAATCTTTTTTCAATTCCACGACCTGTTGCATCACCGTTACAGTGTAAAATTCTTCTTACGCTATGCGCACCTTCTAAAGTGAATAACAATTCACCATTTTCATCTCTATCAAAAGGTACACCTAAATCAATCAAGTCGTGAATTACATCGTTTGATTTTTCAGAGATATATTTAACTACATTAAAGTCACTTAAACCCGCGCCAGCATTAAGAGTATCGCTAACGTGAGAGGCTACAGAATCAGCTGTATTTTCTTTCAACACGCCAACAATTCCGCCTTGAGCATATCTTGAATTGCTTTCTCCAAGATCACATTTTGTAACCATCAAGATTTTGCCATTTGGCATAGCTTGACTTAATTTTATTGCGGAATATAATCCTGCTAAACCGCTTCCTATAATGATAGCTGAATAATTTTCATGAACCATAAATTTATCCCTAAATATACCGATATAGTAAATCAAAACCAGAAAAAGTCAAGTTTTTAAACATTTTGAATCACGCGCATACTATGTTTTGTAGGTTGCATTCTGTCAAAAGTATAAAAATGTTCAAAACCTAATTCGGCTAATTGTTCTCTTACGTCTGCTATTTCATAACCAAACTGATTTACCGCATGAGCATCAGAACCAATGGTAATAATTTCACCACCTAAATCTTTGTATAATTTCAAAATATCAACAGACGGAGTTAAATCTGGAATATGATATCTAAAACAAGAGGTATTAACCTCAATTCCTTTGCCGTCTTTAATCACTTGTGTCAAAATTTCTGCAATAACATCTTTTGATTTTTCAAATCCGTAATATGATTTGTCATATCTTCTGATTAAGTCAAAATGAGCCAAAACAGAGTAGTTTTTGAAGTTTTTAACCACATTCAAAATTTCGTTGTAATATGCCTCATTATATTCCTTTTGCGTTTTACCTTCTAAATATCCACCATCAAAAAGTCCTAAACCGTCAATTGTGTGACAAGATAAAAGTGTAAAATCAAAAGGATATTTTGTAAAAAATTCATTGAAAAAATCTATATTATCAGTTTGGACACCAAATTCAGCACCAAATTTTATTTTTAATTTATCGCCGTATTCAGCTAAAACTCGTTTATATTCGCCATAATAATCTTTTTCTCCTTTTGCAATAGGGCTTATCATTGCATATTCAACATGGTCTGTGAAACAAATATCTTTAAAGCCGAGTTCTAATGCACGTTTTACGTATTCTTCCATTAAGACTTTTGAGTCGTCGCTATTATGAGTGTGTAAATGATAATCTGCTAACATAATTCCAATCCTTTTCTTGTCTATATTTTACTACAAAAAGATTTTAAAATGTAATAATAGAGGCGCTTGCGTGTAACGCAAGCGCCTCTACAAATATTTCAGCTATAAAAATTATTAGCTTCTTTCAAAATATCTATCTAGTTCCCATTTAGAAACATCAATTCTAAAGTCATCCCATTCTTTGTTTTTAGTATCTGAGAATTCTTTGTATACGTGAGGTCCTAGGGCTTCTTTAGCAACTTTTGATGCATCTAAAGCTACTAATGCTTCTGCTAAACTTCCAGGAAGTGAATCAATTTTCTTTTTCTTTCTTTCTTCTGGAGTTAAAGCATAGATGTTTGCTTCAACTTGTTTTGGTGGTTTAATTTCGTTTTTAACGCCGTCAACACAAGCACCTAGAATTACTGCAAATGCTAAGTATGGGTTGCAAGATGGATCAGGTGAACGAAGTTCTACACGAGTCGCGTTACCACGTTTTGCAGGAACTCTTAACAAAGCACTTCTGTTAGCCAATGACCAAGCCAAGTAAACAGGAGCTTCATAACCTGGAACTAAACGTTTGTAGCTGTTTACTGTTGGGTTACATACAGCTGTAATGCCTTTAACGTGTTTTAACAAGCCACCAATTGAGTGCATTGCAACATCTGACAATTGAGTATCTGTTTTCGCATCATAGAAAGCATTTTTACCATTTTTGAATAATGAAATGTTGCAG
>CALAFU010000096.1 GCA_937891325.1 uncultured Candidatus Melainabacteria bacterium
TGACGGTACAGGCATGTGCGGAGCTTGCAGAATTACTGTTGGTGGCGAAGTTAAATTTGCTTGTGTAGACGGTCCTGATTTTGATGCACACAAAATTGATTTTGATGAAGTTATAAATAGAACAAGAATTTATAAAGATCAAGAACGTAAGAGAGACGAAAATTGTAACTTGTTAAAGAAAGGTTAGTAAGGTTATGGCAGACAAAAATATTCCATTTTGCCCTTTAATGTCAGCAGGTGCTGAGTTTGAAAAAGTTTGTTCACAAGATGCTTGTGCTTGGTATTTAAAAAACTACAAAATTTGTTCAGTTTACATGTTAGCTCACAACGCTGCATTAGATGTTCAAATGAAGCAAGCTAAAAAACAATAGTAACTATGAATATTGCGGTATGTGTCAAACAAGTTCCAGATACAGCAGATATCAAATGGACTGAACACAATACTATCCAACGCGAAGGTGTTGAAAGTGTTATCAATCCATTCGACAGTTATGCTCTAGAAACCGCATTAAGATTAAAAGATAAAGATTCTGCCGTAAAAATTACGGCGCTAACAATGGGTCCGCTTCAAGCCGAAGAAATTATCCGAAAGGCAATTTCAATGGGTGTTGACGGCGGATTTGTTGTATCTGATAGAAAATTCGCAGGTGCTGATACTGTTGCAACAGGTAGAACCTTAGCAATTGCAATTAAAACAAAAATAGAAAATGCAGAAATTGTTTTGTGTGGACAATTTGCAACCGACGGCGATACTGCACAAACAGGTCCAACAATTTCGACAAATTTAGGTTATGCTCTAGTAACTTACGTAAAAGAAATTGAAAACGCTGAAAACGGTTATGCTATCGTAAAACGTGAGGTTGAAGACGGAGTGGAAACTTTAAAGGTGAAACTTCCAGCCGTTTTATGTATGCTAAAGTGTGATTATGAACCGCGAAGACCTCTAATAAACGGTTTTAAATTAGCTCAAAATGCAGAAATTCCATTTTATTCGCACGAAGATATTGGAATTGAACCTGAAAAAGTTGGGTTAAAAGGCTCTCCAACTTGTGTAAGTAAGGCTTTTAGACCAGAACAAAAAACAAGTGGCGAAATTTTTGAAAATATTTCAACGGACGAGGCAGTAGAAAAAATTCTTGAGGTGCTAAATGGCTAAAGGAATTTTGATTTATGCTCAAACTGATAGACAGGGCAAGGTTTTGAATGTTGTTTTAGAACTTGCTTGTGTAGCGCAAAATTTGTCAAAAAAGCTTGGGAATTGTGAAATATCAGCAATTTTAATAGGTGATGATGTCAATTTAGAAGAAAATAAAGTATTATTGAGCCAAAATGGTTTTGATAAAGTTTATATCGCGACTTCAGAGAATTTAAAAGATTATAATACTGATTATTATTCTAATGTAGCGCTAAAAATAATTAAAGATATTGAACCAGAAATAGTTTTAGTTGGTGCAACAACGCAAGGACGTGATTTAGCGCCTGTTATCTCATCAACTTTAAATACAGGGCTAACTGCTGATTGTACTGTACTAGATATAAATGAAAAAGGGCAACTTGCTGCAACTCGTCCGACTTTTGGTGGAAATTTAATGGCGACAATTTTGTGCAAAAATTACCCGCAAATGGCGACAGTTAGACCAAAAGTTTTGAAAAAATCAGAATGTAAAATAGAAAAAAACACTCAATTTATTGAGGTTGAGGTGGATTTAACTCAAGTTGAAAAACGCGTAGAGTTGGTTGATTTTAAACCTAATACACAGCTTACAGATACGAGAATTGATGAGGCTGAAATTATTGTTGCAGGTGGAAAAGGTATGAAATCTGCGCAAGGTTTTGAGTTATTGGAAGAACTTGCAAACTTATTGGGTGGTTCTGTTGGCGCATCAAGAGGGGCAGTTGATATGGGCTTAGCCGACAGCTCAATTCAAGTTGGTCAAACAGGAAAAACAGTTGTTCCAAAAATTTATATTGCATGTGGAATTTCAGGCGCAATTCAGCATACTGTCGGAATGTCAGGCTCTGACAAAATTATTGCGATTAATAAAGATAAGAACGCACCAATTTTCAAAATTGCAGATGTCGGAATTGTTGGCGATGTCTTTGAAATTTTGCCAAAATTAATTGAAAAATTAAAAGAAAGAAGATAAAAATGAAAAATACGGTTGTAGTTGGCGCTCAATGGGGCGACGAAGGTAAAGCAAAGATTACAGACTTGTTGGCTGAAAAAGCTGATATGGTAATTCGTTATCAAGGCGGTTGTAACGCAGGTCATACAGTGGTTTACAATGGCGAAACTTACAAATTGCATTTAGTTCCGTCAGGAATTTTATATGGTGACAAAATTTGCTTTATTGGGGCTGGAACTGTTGTTTTACCTGAAAATTTTGAGCAAGAAACAAGCGAATTAATTTCTCGCGGAGTAGATTTGTCAAATTTAAAATTAAGTCCTCTTGCAACAATTACAATGCCTTGGCATACTGCGGTTGACGGCTGGGCAGAAGATACGGTTAAAAAAGGTAAAATTGGTTCAACAAGAAAAGGTATCGGTCAAACTTATACTGACAAAATGGCGCGTTGTGCCTTAAAAGTAGGTGATTTGTTTGATGAAGAAACTCTTTCTGAAAAAATTGATATAATTTTGCCATTAAAAAATAAAACCTTGAAAGAAGTTTATGGCTTGAAAGAATATTCAAAAGCAGAATTGTTAGAAATTTGTGCAAAATACAAGCAAATTTTTGAACCTTATGTTTGCTTTGATTGGCAAAAAATGTTACGCGAAAACAAAAATAAAACGGTTCTTTTTGAGGGTGCACAAGGTGTAATGCTTGATATTGATTATGGCACATATCCTTTTGTTACAAGTTCAAACCCAATCGGTGGTGGTGCCGGTACAGGAAGTGGCTACGGTCCAACAATGATTGACGAAATTGTTGGCGTTTCAAAAGCATATTTAACTCGTGTTGGCGAAGGTCCTTTTGTTACTGAATTATTAGATGAAACCGGCGATAAAATAAGAGAAATTGGACACGAATTTGGCACAACAACAGGTCGTCCGCGTCGTTGCGGTTGGTTTGATGCTGTAATTGCAAAATATGCAGTGCTAGTAAGTGGTTTAACATCAATGGCTATTACAAAAATAGATGTTTTTGACGATTTTGATGAAATAAAAATTTGTACAGCATACAAAGATAAAAGAAACGGCAAAATTTATACAGAATATCCGACAGATGTCTTTATGCACAAATATTTAGAACCTGTTTACGAAACTCACAAGGGTTGGAAATGTTCATTATCAAATATTAAATCTTATGACGAGTTTCCAAAAGAAGCGAAAGATTATTTAAAACGTTTGGAAGAATTGTTTGAAATTCCAATCTCAATTATAAGTGTTGGACCTGACAGAGAACAAACGGTGTATGTTTAAATACCTATAAGGCTATAAGACTATAAGACGATAAGTTCATTTATGATTAAAATGACGTTTTAATTGTAGTTCGACTTAACGACTTAACCCCTATTGACTTATGGTCTTTTCAGACTTTCAGTTTTACGGTTAAAAATAAAATTTCTTCTTGCCAAGGGTGTTTTTTTTCGTTACTATTAAATTAATGGTCGGCGAACAAAAAAAACTATCAATAGCCTTTTATTGGCACATGCATCAACCTGACTATCAGCTTAGTGCTGAGAGTGATTTTTTAATGCCATGGGTGCGTATGCACGCGGTTAAAGACTATCTTGATATGGTTTTGATTATGAATGAGTTTCCAAAGTTGAAGTTGAACTTCAATCTTGTTCCGCTATTGCTTCAATCACTAAAAAAATATGCTGAAAACGGCGCGCATGATGTTCATTCTCGATTAAGTATTTCACCAATTGAAGATTTGACTGATGATGATAAAAGATTTATTTTAAGCAACTTTTTTGATGCTAATTTTCAATCAATGATTTCTCATCACGATGCTTATAAATCGCTTTATGAAAAACGCGTAGAGCAAAATATTGCAGACATAAATGCTTACACCGACCAAGAATATTCAGATATAATGGCGTGGTTTAATCTTGCGTGGTTTGACCCAATTTATGGCGAAATTTATCCTGAATTGGCAGAACTTGCAGAAAAAGGTTGCAACTTTACGCTTGAAGATAGAAAGAAAATTTTAGAATACCAAAGAGAAATTATTCGCCAAATTATTCCGACATATCGTAACTTTATGGAAGCGGGCAAAATCGAAATTACAACAAGCCCTTATTATCACCCTGTATTGCCGATTTTGTTGGATATCAAATGTGCTTACAGAAACATTCAAAATCCGGAAGTTTTGCCTGCAAACTTAAAAATGGCAAAAGATGCAGTTGCTCAAACCAAAATGGCTCTAGACAAAATGGAAGAACTTTTCGGACGCCGTCCAAAAGGTATTTGGCCACCTGAACAATGCGTAAGCTCAAAAACTTTAGAAATGCTAAGCGATTTAGGCGTAGAGTGGACTATTTCTGACGAGGGTATTTTAGCAAACTCAATTAACTTTGATTTCGTAAGAGATTTCAAAGGCTATTTAGCTGACCCATACCACTTGTTGAAGCCTTATGAATACAAAACTAAGAACTCTAAAATTGATGTTATTTTTAGAGATTCATTAATACCAAACTTAATCAGTTACGAATATCCAAATACCGACCCTAAAAAGGCTGCAAAGGATTTGTTCGACAGAATTAAGATTGTACAAAGCAAAATTTTTGCTTCACCGGACGATTCTCACTTGTTGACAATCGCTCTAGATGGTGAAAATTCTTGGGAAAACTATCCTGATGACGGCTCAAGTTTCTTAAGAGAGATTTATAGCTTAATTGAAAATGACGATACTCTTGAAACCGTTTTAATCAGTGATTATATACAAAAAGACAAAAATATAAAGAAATTACCTAAAATTTATTCTGGTTCGTGGATAAATAGAAACTTCCAAATGTGGATTGGTGAACCTACAAAAAATCAGGCATGGAACTATTTGAAAAATGTTCGAGATGATTTTGTAGAGTTTAAGCAAAAACACCCTGAACACCCAAATTTGGAAAAGGCTCAAAACGAAATCTATATGGCGGAAAGTAGTGATTGGTTCTGGTGGTATGGAGAACCAAATCATTCTGGACAAGACCATGTATTTGATTATCTTTTCAGAGAACATTTAAAAAATGTTTATCGCAATTTGGATTTAGAAATTCCGGAATATTTGAAATCGCCTCTATTGGTAATGAATATGGGCGCATCAAGCATGCCGACAGCATCAATTACACCGATTATGGACGGTCAAGACAAAATTGATGATGAATGGTTAAACGCTGGTGTAATCAATATTCCAGAGGTTAAATATGAAGAAAGTCACAGACTTTTTGATAAAATTAAATTCGGTTTTGACGAAGATAATTTATACCTAAGATTTTATATTGATGAAGAAGTTAAAGAAAACAATACAAACGTAATTCATCAATTATATATTTATATGCGTAATAATGATCGCAAACAAAATCTTTCACACATTCGTTTAACAAATAAATCGGAAGATGTTTATCCGATTATGCACGAAAAATTTAGTACAGAAATGCGCTTGTCTCTTGTAAATGGCATGATTAGACCGCTTCAGTTCTCTAAATCAATTGCGGGCGAGTTGTGGTGCTCACAAAATTCAGATAATATCAAAGTTGCTTATGATACAGTTTTAGACATAAGTATTCCGTTTGATAGCATTGATATCGGCAAAGGTGAAATGCTAGAATTTTTCTTTGCAACAGCAGATTTTGGGGTATTAGAAAGCTTCATACCTCAAGAAATCTTATTGACAATGCAACGCCCTAAAGATTAGTAAATAATTTGAATATAAACGGTTCTTGTTCTCGCCTTGTTGTCAAAGTCGATTAAAACGACTTGTTGCCAAGTGCCAAGTTGTAGTGCGCCGTCAATCAACGGAATATTTAGTGAGTTACCCATGATTGCTGCCCTAACGTGAGCGTAACCGTTTCCGTCGTGCCAAGTGTCGTCGTGGTGATATTCAATGTTTTGAGGTGCAACACGCTCTAAGGCTTCCGGTAAATCGACCAATAGCCCAGGTTCAAATTCGATGGTTGTAAGCGAAGCAGTACTGCCTGAAACGTAACATAATACCGAGGCATCTTTTAACGAGTGCATGTAAACACTGTTTTGAACATTTTTGGTAATGTCGATGATGTCGGTAAATCCGTTTGTATGGATTTGAAATTTTTCGTTAATTACAGGCATAAATATCTCCTTATGATATATTATATAAAACAATTTTTACTATAAAAAAATCACAAAAACCTAATTTCATCACATATATTTACAATTACAAATGTAATAATTCTAAAAATATGATATAATCCACCTATGCTAAATAAGATTGACAAAACTTTTATAATATCAGCAATTATATTTATAGTTTCACTATTTGTGCCAATAATCTATTGGTGTTTTTTATTTAATTTAGAAAAAATAATCCCAAATATTGTTGAAACTCGTTTTTTTATTTTTTTAGTTCTGTTATTTGTAATCTGTTATCTTTTATTTATTCCAATAAGCTATATTACTCAATTTGTGACATTTATTTTAAAATTATTTTCCAAAAATAAACATAAAAAAGATTGGATAATAATTTTGATAAATTTAATTTTAATATTAATTTTTAGTTTTTTAATATTATACCTTATCTTTTTGGGATGGATATTGTAGTTAATAAATGTAAGTGCTCGATTTTTCACAAATATTTGTATCAATGCATTTTTGAATTTCTATAATTTTATTTACGGTTGGAATAGAAAAACTCGTTTTTAAATAAAATATTTGTAATATGAATAAAATTAATAGCAAAATTATTTTGGTTCTATTGGGTAATTTGAACAAAAAAATACATATAAATAAAAGAGTTAGAATTATCAAACACAATAAAAATAGCAGAATTTGTATATTTAAAAGTCTTGTAAATAGGGCATTTGTTGTTATTATTCCGGCATGAAAAAACAATACTACAAAACAAATAATGCAAATTGTGGTTAATAATATAAAACTTATTTTTTCAAAATTGGTTTTCATATAGATTATGTTATCCTATTTTTTGTAATCTGGCAATAAATCATACATTAAAGTTGAACATTTACAATATGGATATTCCCTACCTCGTTTTCGTCCTAACCTATTTGCAACTTGGTCTCGTTCAGAATCCGCTGCCGCCTCTTCTACTGAAACTTTATGTGTGTGAACGTAGGTATATTGATCATAAACTTCTTTCAAATCGCTTAAAAGTCTTGCATATACTTCTCCTATAATACCCATTTCTTGTGTTGCTTCACAATTAGCTTTTGAATGGTAATATTTATCCATTTCAGCTTCTTTTAATTCATAAGCATGGTATAGAAGCTCTAGATAGTTTGAAATAAAAACTTTTAAAGTGTTAGCAAGTGCATTTAATGGTGTTAATAGTCCAAGAATGTCTTTTAACAAATTTTGTAATTTATCTTTTTTTGCTTGAATAGATATATATTCTTTATCAATATTATATTCACATTCTGGAAGATGCCTTCCATAGTCTTCAGATAAGTCTTCAAGGTTGGTTTCTGTGTTGTTAATTAAGTATTGAACTTTTGAATAACAGTCTTGAAGTTCATTAATATCATTTTTTATATTATAAGAAATATTTTCGGTTTCATTGTGACAATTTTTTATATTTTCAATTAAATTTTCAATATCTTTTATAATATCACATGACTCTTCGTCGACTTGTGTTTGCGCATTGTCTTCACTATATTCTGATATCTCGACAGTGCATTTACAATTTGGGTGAAGACGCTCTGGGACATTATCAAAAATATCAAATTCCTGACCGTCAAGCTCTAAGCATTCTTTGCAAGTATGTTCACCATGTTCAGAGTGCCAAATATATTTAGTATTACTTATACCACCTTTTAAAATAATATTTTCAATATTTATTTGTTCATCATTTGTACTCAAATTATTTGATTTAAGAGTGTTGTAACGATATAGAAGTTTTCCAAGTTCTTGTAAAATGTTATAAATATTTAAAAGCTTAACTTTATCTCCATCATTAAAAACAGGATTTGAATGATTTTTTATTAAATTATTTTGATATTTAGATATTTTATCAAAAAAATTCTCTGTGGATTTGTTTTCTTGTAATGCGTGTAAAATCTCATTTTTTAATTTAGACATAACAAAACTCCCCTTAGATTAAATGTAGATTTCGTAAATGTGTAATAATATATAGAACATTTTTTTCAAAATTTGTCAAATTTTGAGGATTTTTTCGCAAAAAAAAGGGGCTGTTTAAGCCCCATGAATCTTTTATAATTCAAATAGCGAGTGTAATCTTTGTTGTATATCAGACTCATTCAAGTCTTCAGTTAATCTGTTCATATCAAGCGCCATTTGGTAATATTCAGCTGCTTGAGTTTTGTTGCCTAACATTTCGTTTGCTCTTGCCGCATTAAAGTATGCTAGTGTGTAAGAAGGGTTCACTTCAATTGCTTTTTCAAAGAATGGAAGTGCATCTTCTGCGCAACCTAGTCCGTCAAGGTAAATAACGCCTAAGTTGTTTTGAGCGATGTCGAAATTTGGGTTTAAGTCAATAGATTTGTGATAAGATATAATGGCTTCTTCAATCATATCTTTTTCCCATAACGCTAAACCAGCTTTTGAGTAAGCTCTGAAGTTGTCAGGTTCTGTTGAAATTGCATCGCAGTATGAGCGAATAGCGTTTTCAATATCGCCTGATGCCATTAATGCGTCACCTAATGATAATTTTAAATCGTAATTTTTATCATCAAGTTCAATACCTTCTTTAAATTTATCGATTGCTAAATCTAAGTTTCCATAAACTTCTGCGTAAGTTGAACCTAAAGCGTGGCAAACCATTGCAGTCCATTCGTTGTCAGGGTTAATGCTGATTGCTGTATTATAATGAGAAATTGCATCTTCAAATAATTCAGCTTTAAGGTAAGCATAAGCCAACGAGTTATGGTAGAACGGATTTGTTTTGTCTTGTTCTAAAGCTAATCTGAATGCGCTTACTGAATTGATTTTGTCATCTTTTTTAAGGTATAAGTGACCTAATTCATAGTAAATAAATGCGCTGTCTTCAGGTTGAAGCTCTAAAAGTTGTGTGTAGTAATCGATTGAATCGTCAACCATTTCAGGGAAGTATGTTTGCGTTAAAGTTGCAAGTTTCATCAATACAACTTTGTTTTGTGGGTTTGAAGCGTATGCTTCTCTGTATGCTTCAAATGCGCTTTCAGGTTTTTTGTTACGTACTGAAATATCGCCCATTTTTGATAAGAACACTTCCTTGTGTCCTGTTGATTTTGCTGCTTTTTCGTACAAGCCGTAAGCAGCTTTGGTCATGTTCATTTTTTCTAATAATGCACCTGTTTTTTGATAAGCCAAAACAGCAAAGTCATCTTTGAATGAACGAGTTAAAATCTTTAATGACGGAATGTCATAAGATAGCATGATTGAGCCTGAAATGAAGTAGTAAACAAAGTTCAATAAATCTTTGAAGGTTGTTCTTTCTTGACCCATTTTTCTTAAAATAGCTAATGATAATAAAATTCTAGGTCTAGCTGATTTCAAGCCTGTTAATTGAATTGCTTTTTTAAATTCTGTTTCTGCATCTAAATAGTTATCTGCCAATTTGTCAAAATAACCTTTGTAGATGTAAGCATTAGCGCTTTCTGGAGAACATTCCAATGCCATTTTACATTGAGCAATAGCTGCATCAACGTTGATTTCGCCTTTTTCCCACATTAAAAATGCAAGACGATAGTAAACTTCTGGAATTTCAGGATTGTGTTTTGCAGCATTGATATAACCTTCAATTGCTTGTGACCAATCTTCGTCTTGTTGTTTAATTAAATATCTTTGATGTGCTAATCTTGCGTTTTCTAATTCTTTTAATGCTAAGTTTTTTTCTTCTTGAGATAGTGCCATTTCTTCGGGTGCAAAAATTTGTTCTGACATTTTGAGTCGTTTTCTCCTTGTGTTTGTACCAAGGGTTTCGACCGTCAAAAATCAAAACTTGAGTAAAAGTTTAAAAACTCATACGAACATACTAAATTTTTCTTCAAATCTTGTATATAATCACTAATTATGGTAATATTACTATAAAGATTTTTAAACTAGACTATATATGAGATGAGGACATCATGAAAAGTACAACCCTAAGACGAGCAAATTTATCTAAAGAAAAAATTCAGGCTTTAGAAAACATTGCAAAATACAGACGTCAAACTCAAATAGCAAATGTTCAACAAAAGCAAGCTGTGAAATCAGTTGCACCTCAAATTAAAGAACGTGAACTTGATATGCTATGGACAAACTTCAAACAACACAGCAAACAAGATAAATCACCAACAGTTTACCTTATTACAGGTTTTATCGCTGGTGCAATCGTAATGTTAATCATTACATCTTTGATTAGTTTCTCAATGAAAAGTATGAACGAATCTGCTGAAGATATTGCAACAAAAGTTCCAGATACAAAAATTGAAGATACTGCAATAACTTTCATTCCTGCAGATAAAGAAGTTTCTTCTACTCCTGCAAAAGCTGCAACTGCAACAACTGCACCTAGACAAG
>CALAFU010000097.1 GCA_937891325.1 uncultured Candidatus Melainabacteria bacterium
CACCTTATGCTGTATTTTTCCAAGGTGGATTGAATTATGCACATATCAAATTGTGTTTGATAGGCATTTTAGAAAAATTTAAGGAACTTTAATTATGAAAAAACTTTTAATTTCATTTTTTGCACTAAGTATTTTTTCAATAATGCCTGTTTGCGCGCAAGAATGTACAGCCGTAAGAGCAAGCCATATATTGGTTAAGACTGAATCTGATGCAAAATTAATGCGTAAATATGTAGAAAAAGGATTACCTTTTGAAGATGTTGCCGCAGGTTTTTCTCAATGTCCTTCAAAACGCAATGGCGGAGATTTAGGCTATTTTAGACGTGGAAAAATGGTTAAAGAATTCGAAGATGCAGCATTTTCAATGGAAAAAGGTGAAATTTCTCAACCTGTACAAACACAATTTGGCTGGCACATCATAAAAGTTACCGACAAAGTTTGCCCAGAAAAATAGCTCATTAAATGTCATTAATTGTGTAATCAATTTCTCTCAAAACAGGTCTTGTTCTGATGATTGGAACCATTTTTTGTTCGTTTTGGATTACATCAACAGGTATTGAGATGTTTGGAGTGTTTTGAATTACTTCTTTAACTTCAACTTCAACCTTTGTTTTATTTTTATCTGTTTTATTTGGCTTTTTATCTTTTTGTTTCTGAACCTTTTCTTGCTGAATTGGTTGAATATTTCCTTTAACTTCTTTTGTTTTTACTTGCGTTTGTTCTTTTGTTTGAACTTGTTTTTGTGCGTGTTCTTCTTGCATTTGAACAGTTACAGCCTTTTTAGCAGCCTCTATTTGTTGTCGTTCTTGTTTCTTTTCAAGACGAATACGTTCTTTTTCATATTTTGCTTCAAGTTTAGCTCTTTGTTCATCTTGAGCTTTTTTAATTTTATCCTCTAGTGGCAAAGCTTTTTCTTTAGCTTTAAGCATTTGCTTTTCAGCTTGAGTATTTTGGAATTCTTTTAAGTTAGCTTTTGCTTTTGCATTTAGAGCTTTTGTTTCTTTTGCAAGGTTACGAGCAGCCTTTTTAGTTTCTGCTTTAACGTAACGAGTACTTCTAACTGAAGCTCTACGACCGTCAATTTTAAACTTGTCGATTGAAACTGCGGTTGGTTTAACAATATTTGGACGTAAATTTAAATCTTGATATTGGTCAATTTTCATCAAGGCTAATTGAGTTTCTTGAACAACTTGTGGTGATAAGAATTTAGTTGAATATCTTTTAACTTTTTCCAACTGTTCGCTAGAAGGTGAATATGCCTGTGTCATAATTCTACTTTCGCGAGAGCTAATCAACTTATGATAATTTTCTTGCCACAAAATTATTTGATTGTTTGCATCAATCAATGTAATTTGAGAAGTAAGTCTATAAGCTGGATCAATTACAGTCGCCCCTGGAATATTCAAAAAGTCCCAAAGAGTTCTACGAGTAATATAGTTTTGCGCATCCATTTGACAAGAGATTAAAAGAACTTGTTTGGCTTTAAATCTGCTTGCTAGTTTTTGCACTGTATTGAAGTCGATTGAATAATTTACATCGTAATTGTGCAACATTTTTACAACATCGCGTTTAAAATATTTATTTGCAGGTTGATTAAGAGCATTTTTAATTTGGTAAAGTTGAACAGCTGACATTTGAGGGTGAGAATTGTAAATGTTAACAATATCCATTGCAATAATATCAGCAGATTTCGGGAATACCATATAATCTGTGTATTCTTCAAAAATACTTGTCGGCAATACTAAAACATTGTATTGGGTTGCCCAACAGCGACCTGAACATATTAAAAATAAAAATAAAATAAGACTAATAATTTTTTTCATGCTAAGATTATATCATATTATTATTTAGTGTGCTAATTATTAAAAAGGAGTTAATAAATGGACTACAATGAATTACTAGAAAAAGCTAAAAAAGCAAGTGAAAACAGCTATTCACCTTATTCAAATTTTCCTGTAGGTGCATGTGTTTTAATGGAAAGTGGTAAAACTTACATTGGAACAAATGTTGAAAACTCATCTTTCGGTGCAACTATTTGCGCTGAACGTAGTGCAATTGTTAACGCAATTGTTAATGGTGAAAGAAAAATTGTTGCAATTGCAATTTATGGACCAAAAATGAAACGTTGCGCACCTTGTGGTGTTTGCAGACAAGTTATGAATGATTTCCGTTCTGATAAAGGTATTGATATCATTCTTGAAGACGAAAATGGTCAACCAGAAGTTCACACAATTGATGAATTATTACCTTTAGGATTTGATTTATAATATAATATTAATATGTTCATCTTTGAATTTATTAAAAAATATTGGTACAAAACATACGTTGAACCAAAAGTTCTAGAGGAAGAAAAGTGCATCAAACAATATGATGCAACAGATGATTCGCCTGAATTTATTGAAGATTACGAAAAATGTGAGCATATTTACATGCCAATTGATAGTTCTGGTGAAATTTTGGCATGCACAAAATGTGGAGCTTTAGCAAACAAAAAAGATGTTTGCAAGGACAATTTTTTTGAAAGAAAAGAAATTTAATTTATGAAAAAAATAACAGTATTACTACTTTTGATTTTATTTATGCAAAATGTTTGTTTTGCAACTACAAACGTAAGTTTTGTTTACTTAAACGGCTCAAACAACAACAATACAAAAATGAGAAATTGGTTTTTAGATGGGATTAAAAAATTTCACCCAACGCTTAAAAATCAAATAGAAAAAGATAAATTTACTTATGAACATTTGCTTAACAACGGACATTACGTCATTGATGAAACTCCAACAATTTTCTTTTGGGGCGATAAAAGTCAAAATGATTTGATGTTTATGAAGGAGAAAGCAAACCTTTTACGCTCAATCAGCCCAATTATCGCATTTTTTGTGAGAAATACAATTGCAGATTGTCTTCATGATGCAATTTGGGTTCAAAAAACACACAATATGATTCCAATTATTCAAGATTTGGATATAACTGTAAAAAATCAAACTGCTCAAAACAAAAAAGTCGTTTTATTTGGGTATTCAGCAGGCTCTTTTATTACAATGGAATATCTGTTTAATAAAATGCCTTACTTGAATATTGAAGAATATTTAATTGACAAAGGTATTGATGATGACTTGTTAAAATTTGTCAGAAAAAATCCAAGAAAAAACGCTTGCTTGTTATCAATTGTAGGTTCAGACGTTCTTGATTATTCAGCATTAGGAACAACTTTTATCAACAAGAACAAAGAAGAATTTAAAAAAGGTTATTTGAAAATTGATGATTACACAAACAAATATTGTGCTCCAGAAGGCTCTATAATCGGTGTTGTTAATTATGCAAGTCCAATTCCGCTATTTTATTCAGATATGGCAGACAAAAATTTAGAATCAAGTAAACTTATGCACTTGATGTATAAGTATTTGATTGAAAGAGACTTCTTCTTTTTGACTGTAAATTACGCAGATGATCCATTAGGATTTCCAAACGGTGTAAATTACACAAATGATGAAATTCAAAAAATGACAAATATGACATTTTCAAATGAAGAAGGATTTTTCTATGATTATTCAAGAACTCTTAGCTGGCGAACTTTTGCTGCTGCTCATACTTCTTATTGGAAAACAAGAAAAAGATTTTCAAAAGCAATAACAAAAGGATATAAGGAAGGTTATCGCTTCCAATTCGATGAAGAATATCAACAAAAAATGTTAAAAAAATCTCACCGTAGAAGAACTTAAATCGTTTAGCTGTAAAAATCTTCTTGTTTATATTAATATTGTATATAAGTTGGAGGATTTGTAATGAAAACGATTGAAAGTTTTAAAGTTAATCACGATATTTTACAAAAAGGTATGTACATCTCAAGAATTGATGGTGATGTAGTAACTTATGATATAAGAATGAAACGCCCAAATAATCCTGAAAATGATTATTTAGAGAATGCTTCAATGCACAGTTTTGAACATCTTTTTGCAACTTATGCAAGAAACAGCAAATATTCTGAAGATATTGTATACGTTGGTCCAATGGGTTGCAGAACAGGTTTTTATTTCTTAGTTAGAGATAAAATTTCTCATCAAGAAGCCTTAGATTTATTTAGAGAAAGTTTAGATTTTATAAAAGACTTTTTAGGTAAAATTCCAGGAACTAACAAAATTGAATGTGGGAATTACCTTGAACACGACTTAGAAGGCGCTAAAAACATTGCAAAAGATATGTCAGAAGTTTTAAAAGATTGGACAGTGGAGAAAATGCATTATGAGCAATAATCTTACTATTGGCGTTATTGGTGCAATGGATTGCGAGGTTTCGGCTTTAAAACAAAAACTTGAAAACCTTGAAGAGATAAAACATTGTAATTTGCAAATCAACTTAGGAACTTTTTGCGGACATAAAATTGTTCTTGTAAAAAGCGGTATAGGCAAAGTAAATGCAGCTTTGTGCACTCAATATATTATTGATAAATTTAGCCCTGATTATATTATTAATACAGGCATTGCTGGTGGTATAGCAGAAAATTTAAAAGTTGGTGACATCGTTGTTGGTGAAAAATTAGTTCAATATGACTTTGATGTTACAGCATTTGGCTACGCTAAAGGTTATTTGTGTACAGGAATTGAGTCTGATAAACCGACTTATTTTAATTCAGATGAAAATTTAATGTTAAAATTAGAAAAAATCTCTAGCGAAAATCTTAATGTACACAAGGGAATTATTGCATCTGGAGATTCGTTTATTTCTGATTTAGAACGCAAAAAAGAAATTCATAACCTTTTTAATGCAACTGCGGTTGAAATGGAAGGGTGTGCAATCGCTCAAACTTCTAATGCTAATAACATTCCATTTGTTGTAATTAGGGCAATATCAGATTTAGCAGATAACAATGCAACTGAAAGTTATACTTTTAGTGAAGATGAAATTGCAAAAGTTTCAAGTTCTGTTGTGGAAAATTTGCTTAAAGAAATCTAAAAAGTTGGAAAGGAAATCTTGTGAATAATACTGAAGAAAATATTCAATGGCGAGATGCTAGTTTTAAGGCAATCATACCTTTTATTGTTTTCGTAATTTTCTATTTTGGATTTTCTTTGTGGACAAAAGATTTTTCAAAAGTTCCGATGACTGTTGCGTTCATAATTTCATCTGCGACAGCATTAATTTTGAACCATAGGGAAAAACTTCATAAGAAAATTGAAATATTTGCCCTTGGTATGGGTAACAAGGACATTATGATAATGTGCCTGATATTCATTCTTGCAGGCGCTTTTACGGCTAGTGCTACTGCTGTTGGTGGGGTTGAAGCTGCGGTTGATATCGCTCAACAACTAATTCCTGCACGCTTTATGGTTTTAGGTTTGTTTGTAATATCTGCTTTGATTTCACTTGCAATTGGTACTTCTTGCGGAACTATCGCGGCAATTGTTCCAATTGCGGTTTCAATTTCTCAAACTTTTGGAATAAATCCTTCTTTTGTTTTGGGTGCAACTGTTGGTGGCGCAATGTTTGGTGATAACATGTCTTTGATTTCTGATACAAAAATTGCAGCAAGTAGAACTCAAAATGTAGAAATTCGTGATGAAATGTTTTATAACTTAAAAATTATTACAGTTCCAGCGATTTTATGTCTTATTTTATATTCTTTACCAATTTTTGCAAGTTCAAATTCTGCGGTATCAGAAATTACATTAAACCTTCAAAATTATATAAAGGTAAGCCCTTATATTTTGCTTTTAATTCTTGGTATTTCGGGTGTTAATGTTATGTTCTTACTTTTATTTGGAACAATTTTGAACACAATTATTGGTATTTCTTATGGAATGTTTAATCTTTTTGATGCCTTTGGCTATATTGGTGACGGTACAACAAGTATGGCTTCAACTCTAATTGTTGCAATGCTTGCAGGCGGTTTGTTGTTAATGGTTAGATATAATGGCGGAATTAGCTATATTATTAAAGAAACAGGTCGCTGGATTAAAGATAATAAAACTTGTGAAATCGGAATTTGCTTTTTGGTAGGTATTATCAACTTATTTACTGCAAATAATACCGTTGCAATTATTACATCGGGCTCAATTGCAAAAGAATTGTCAGAAAAATATAATGTAAATCCAATAAGAACAGCAAGTTTGCTTGATACAACCTCTTGCGTTGTTCAAGGTATGATTCCTTATGGTGCGCAAATTTTGATTGCAACAAACTTGGCTGCATCAATTGGCGTAAGCTCATTTATGATACTAAAAGGTATGTTTTACCCAATGTTGATGTTATTTGGACTAATTGTTTCAGTATTGACAACAGAGGTAATAAAACATAAAATCAAATAATACAAACAAAAAAGGAAATACAATGGTAAAAAAAATATTAGTTTTAGCAATGGCGCTAACATTGAGTGCAACAATAGTAAACGCTTGTTCAACACAAAAAGACAAATCATTAAATACAAATAAGGAAAAAATCGTGAAAGAAACTAACAAAACTTCTGAATTAAATACAACAAAAGAACAAAAACAAGAAAAAATAAAAAAAGAACAAAAAAAGAGTTTAAAAAACGGTAAAGGGTTGCCTAGACAGTTACCCAAACACCCAGAAAAGATGATGTTTTAACTAAAAAAATATTAAAATCTGAGAAATTAGTTTCTCGGATTTTTTAGTAAAAAGAAATTTTTTTAATCTTTAATACAACATAATGTATAAAATATGTAAATAATAATTAAATAATTGATTTATTAAAAAGCAATTTGATATCATAGAGGGAAGTATCAGTATATAAGAAGGTTAAAGTAATGGCACAATACAGTAATAATGCGAGTGGCTTAAATGTTTCAGTAGATAATAAAACGGTTAGTTCTACTGTTGATATAAAAGGTTTAAATATAAAGGGAGTAAGCAATATTACATTGTTGGACTCTAATGAGGCAATCATAAAAAAAGGTAGTGAAATTGATTCAAGTCTTACAGCTGGAGACAACTACAATATTTATGGTGCACCTGCAAAATGGATTTTGGATAAAGAACAACAATACAATAACTGTGGTATTGAATCTTGCTTAAATATTCTAGCAATTGCTGGTAAATACGATATCAAAGACCAAAACAAAGACGAAGATGAATTTACATTATGGGCTATTACTAACAAATACACTTCTCAAACAACAGGAGAAGAAGAATACTATGGTGTAGATACTATTCCATACGGAAAACTAAATTTAGAAGATGGTGCAACAATATATGAACAAAGAAAAGAACTTTTAAAAGCGAAAGGCCTTGAATCAGGCAGTATCGGTAATTATGCAGAAGAAAGTGAAATTTGGTATAACAATTTAGCGCAAACAGATAAGACAGTAAAAGAATTTAGTGATCAATATTCTGATATTTTAGACGAGTATGAAAAAATACAAGCTGATTATGAAGCCTATACAGAAGCAGGAAATGAAGAAGAAGCAAACAAATGCTTGACACAAATGATTGCTCTAGCTATTGAGGCTGAAGCAATACGAAAAGCATTAAATGAATATGTTACTAGTGAATGGAATGACTATTTTTCAGCTAAATATAAAGAAGAAGATATTTTAAATAACCTTATTGATGCTGTAAAAGCTGGAAAAGCTGTAATTGCAGGTGGCGATGCAAGATACTTATGGCCAGATTATGAAAGTGAAGATTTTGCTGGACATGCTATTACACTATTGGGTGTTGTAACTGATAAAAACGGAAAAGCCGTTGGTTTCTACGTTCAAGATACAGGAAATCCTGATGTTGGTTTTTCATTTGTTTCAAACGAAACTTTAATGAAATTTATTACCTCTAATCATACTGATTATTGGAATGGCGTAACACAAATGAACGTTACACTTGAAGATATTAAGAGTTGGGCAGACAAACTAAATGCAACAGGTAATAATTCAGACAATATTATTACAGGTAACAGTTCTGATAACGTCTTAAGTGGTCTTGGTGGTAACGATACTCTTTATGGTAACGGCGGAAACGACACATTAGACGGTGGTGACGGAAACGATTTACTTGACGGAGGAGAAGGTGATGACTCTCTAATCGGTGGTAATGGTAATGATACCCTAATTGGCGGTGCTGGCGACGACGTTCTACAAGGTGGAGCAGGAAACGACACTTATGTTTTCAGCAAAAATTGCGGAAACGATACAATTATTTTAGGTACAAGTGGTAAGGATAATTTGATTTTTACTGATGTTGCATTTGACGATTTGCAATACGAAAAGAATGATTTAGATTTGATTATTACTTATAACAAAATCACTAATCCTGACAAACCAGATGATGAAGGTACTCCAGAAACTATTATTATCAAAGATTATTTCAAAGCAAACAATCACTTCTTAGTTTCAGAGGTTCAAGATAGCTCTGGCTCTTCAAAAACACTACAAGAATTATTAACAGGAAATATTCCTATAAACTTTAACGAAGATTCTGCAACTTTAGTTCACGGAACCTTCTTAGATGATAATATTACTGCACCAAGCGATAATGTTTATGACGACACAATCTACGGTGCTGCTGGTAGTGATACAATTATTTCTTACGGCGGAAACGATGTAATTTACGGCGATAGCTTTGATGAAAATACCCCATTTGAACAAGAAATCGAAGGTGAAACTTACGATGATTATATTGAAGCAGGTTTAGGCGATGATACAATTTATGGTGAAGCCGGAAATAATACAATAGTATTTAATGCAAATAACACAATAACTGACGAAGAAGGAAACCAATCAATTGTAGGTGACGGAAATGATGTTGTATACTCTGGTCAAGGCACAGATGCACTTATATTTAGAGGTGTTGCATACAAAGATTTAACCTTCACTTTTGACGGTGATAACTTAATTATCAAATACGGCATGGATTCTGCAAATCCAGATAGTACAGTTACAATTATTGATTACTTAAAAGATGAAAACCTAACAAGTTCTGTAAAATACATTGTTGACGGAAATAACGAAAGATTTACAATCAAAGACCAACTTCCAGGTTTTGTAATCAATGGTACTGCTGACAAGAAAAACGAATTAAACGGCTCTAACTTGTCAGATACAATCACAGGTGGAAACTTAGCCGATTCAATTAACGGTGGCAAGGGCAATGACTCTATTGACGGTGGCGACGGTAACGACACTATTTTTGGTGGTGACGGTGAAGATTATATCTTAGGCGGTGCCGGAAACGATGAAATTCACGGCGGAAGTGGTAACGATATAATTATCGGAGGAACAGGAAAAGATAAATTATACGGTGAAGAAGGCGATAACCAATTTATCTTTAACGCTGGTGACGGCAACGATACTATTTTCTCAGGAAAAGGCAATGACACTATTATTCTTAAAGACTCTACTCTAGGTTCTTTGGAATTTATTAATGATAACAAAGGTAATTTGATTATTCGTGATACAGCAAATGATTTATCAATTACACTTGATGAATACTTTAAAAATAATGGCGCATCTTCAGTTAAAAACTTAGTTGATTCTACAGGAAAATCTTACCATATTGGTAACTTGCTAGATGATTTAACAATGGAAGCTGATGCAAAATACGACAATGAACTAAATGGTTCATTCTTAGGTGAAAGAATTGACGGTAGCGACAACAAAGATACAATTTATGGTAATGCTGGAAACGATACAATCTACGGTAACGGCGGTGACGATGTTTTATACGGCGGAGTTGGCGATGATGTATTGTATGGTGGTGACGGCAACGATGAATTGTACGGCGAAGCTGGAAATAATGAAATTCACGGAGGAAAAGGTGACGATATCTTAAGCGGTGGTGACGGTGAAAATAAAATTTATTTCAGCGCAGGCGACGGAAATGACACAATTCTTGCCGGAAAAGGTAATGATACTCTTATTTTTGAAGACTTTGAATTCTCAAAATTAAAATATGAAAAAGATCCATATTCAAACGATTTAATTATCAGATATGGCAATGTTGATAGTGAAGGAAATTATACAGATTCTGTAACAATCAAAGACTATTTCAATACAAAAGTTAGAAAATCAATTTATAGAATTGAAGGTTTGTACAAAACAGGCTCTGACGAAATTATCAGAAGAGATATGGACTTTATTATTAACGATAAAGATACAGTTATTGGAATTGAAGCTCCAGAAAATAGAGTTAACAACATTACAGGCTCTATTTATAACGATTTAATTATTGGTGGTAGTGAACCAGAATTTACAGGAAATAGTTATGACGGCGGGAACGGTAACGATACAATTATCGGCGGTGTCAGAGAAGATTTAATCTATGGCGGAAACGGCAACGACGTATTATACGGTGGTGACGACAGAGACACTATTTACGGTGGAAACGGTGACGATACAATTTATGGCGGTAATGGTAGTGACTTGTTGTATGGCGACGCAGGCGAAAATACCTTCCACTTTGAATCTGTAGAAAACCCTGATTCAGATATGCATTTATTGAATAATGATACTATTATTTCAGGCAAAGGGACTGATATTTTAGTATTTGATAATGCAAAATATGATGATTTAGCATTTTTCCAAGAAGGAAACGATTTAATTATCAAATATGGCGATACAGATGCTTTAAAAGGAAATAATTCAGTTACAATCAAGGATTATTTCAAATTAAAGGGTAATGTTTCAATAAAAACAATCAAAACTGTTGAAGGAC
>CALAFU010000098.1 GCA_937891325.1 uncultured Candidatus Melainabacteria bacterium
GCAGAACTTGCAATTACTCCGTCTGATGTTCTCATTACAGAATAACCTTGTGCAGCCAATGTTGAATATGTCATTGCAATTTCTTCATTACCGTTTGAAATTGTTAATGTTTTATTATTTAGAGCATTTGTATATTTTTCTGACACACCTTGTTGATCGTTTGCTAAACGCATTTTGTCCATAGCAATACGTTGTTGTCTCAATTCTACTGAAGACAAACGAGATGTGATTGTTAATAGTCTTGCTTGTGATGCTGCTAAACCCATATTTACACATTCCTTTATTGCTACCTACATGAGTATTATCGGCTAAAACCATGTAATCTTTAGCGTTTGAACCTTGTTTGTAACATTTTGTAATAATTATAAGTTGCACTGAACTTGGTGGCAAATGCTATTCAATAGACTATAAGGAGTTAAGACTATAAGACGATAAGTCATTTATAATAAAAATGTCATTTTAATAATAATTCGACTTATCCACTTAACCCTTATGGACTTATTGTCTTAAAAGAGACCCTGAACTAAATTCAGGGTGACATTATGATTGGATATAAAACATTCTGTCATTCTGAACTTGCGGTTTTTCGGTAGGGCGCCGTGTGAGCGTAAGCGAACCCAGCCCGTAAGGTGTCGGTCGGACGTTACTCCGCCGACGCCCCGAATAAACCAAGACAGTTTCAGAATCGCAAGGTCTTTCCGATAGAACCATACGACCTTGCCCCCATGTGAGAGAATTTCAAGTCAGTAGGTCAGGCATTGCCTGACAGTTCTGTTAAAAAATATAACTAATCGCCTAATTCGTCCCAAACCTTTTCAAATTCGTGATGAACCTTCTTCAATGCTTTAACCATAATGTAATCAAATTGTAATTCACGACCACCCTTGATTACTTCAAAGGCTTTTTCGTGAGAAAGTGAATCGTGATAAGGTTTTTGAGTTCTTAATGCATCATAAACATCAGCTACGGCTAAAATACGAGCTTCAAGTGGAATATCAGTCTTGCTTAAACCGTCTGGATAGCCTGTTCCGTCATATCTTTCGTGGTGATAACGTGCAATATTCATAGCCATTTTGATAAATTTGCTATTTCCAAATTGGTCTTGAACATCTTTAAGCATGTTGTAACCAATTATTGTGTGTTGCTTCATTTGCTCAAATTCAGCCTCTGTAAGTTTATCAGGCTTTAATACGATTTCATCAGCAATACCAACCTTGCCTACATCGTGTAATGGCGCTGCAAGTTCCAAATCTTTTATGAATTGGCGCGTAATTTCTTGTTTGTAAATCGGTTTTGTTAATTCTACCGCCAAAATTTTGCAGTAGCGTTTTACTCTTTCCAAGTGATGACCTGTATCATCGTCCTTTGATTGAGCAAGTTGCGCAAGTGAAAAGATTGTTTCCATTTGCTCATTTGTAATTCTTTCAACCTCTGATTTGTCAGCACTGTTTTGCAAATCTCTTAATTTAATTTGTTTTGTAATGCGTTCTCTAACATCTTCTGGCTTAAATGGTGTTGTTATAAGGTCATTTGCGCCACTTGCAAACGCTTTTACAATATCATCTGTACGAGATTCTCTTGAAATCAAAATGATTGGAATAGTTTTAAATTCAGGGTTTTCCTTAATCTTTTTGCAAGTATCAAAACCATTTCTGTCCGACAAATTAGTATCAATGATAACCAAATCAAGGTTCTTAGACATTTTGCTTAACGCACTGTCTGAAGAATTTGCTGTTTTTACGTCATAATTGTCTTTCGCTAATAACATAGACAAAATTTTTAAGTTAGTAGCATTCTCATCAACAATTAAAACTTTCATAAATCTCCTTAATTTGTTTTTATGCTATGATTTTAGCATAAGTTTCAGATTAAGACAAGGTGAAAAATGGACGAACAAAAAATTATAGTTACGCTTTCAGGCAAGGATCAAGTCGGAATTGTAATGCAAATTACAACAATTTTAGCTAAATATGGCGTGAACATCGAAGATATTAAACAAACTCTTATGCAAGGACAATTTGTCATGTTCTTGCTAGCTGATATTTCTCAATCAAAAAATACTTTCAAAGAAATTAAACAAGCTCTTCTTGATAAAGCTCAAGAATTAGGAATGGAAATTTGGATTCAAAAGAAAGAAATTTTTGATAAAATGCACACAATTTAAGTAAAATTAGTGCATTTGTAAAAAGGTTTAAAAAATGTCCGCAAAAATACGTACGTAAAAAAGCGTACGTGTTTTTGCGGACATTGCCTTGAAATCGCTTGCTATATTTCAAAATTAAAGGTTTCTTTGCGAATTTGACCACTCTATGGCTGTTCTTACGCCTGCGCCTACCTCGAATTTGTGTCCTAGAGCTAAAAGAACGGCTTCTAATGATGCAACAGCTGTCAATAAGTCTCTATCTGAAACAAATCCAAGAGTTCCCATTCTGAAAATCTTATCCTTTAGTGCGTTTTGACCGTTTGCTACTACTATATCAAAGTCTTTGCTTAGATGAGAGCGAATGTCAGGTACTGAAATTCCGTCAGGTGGCAAGATTGACGTAATTGAATAGCTTGTATTGCAGTCGTCTTTTACTAAAAGCTCTAAGTTGATAGCCTTTAATGCTTTTCTTAAGCCTAATGCAAGCCTTTCGTGTCTTGCGTAAACATTTTCTAAACCTTCCTCTTTGATACGTCTCAAAGCCTCTTGTAGAGCGTAAATTAAGTTTACCGCAGCTGTGTAAGGAGTAGAGTTTTCTCTAACAGACTTTCTATGTGCGTCCCAGCTGAAATAGAAGCTTGGGTGCTTGCATTCAGCGTGTACGCGCCACGCATCTTCACTAGCCACAAGGAAAGCAAGCCCTGGTGGAATCATAAATCCTTTTTGTGAGCCTGATACAAGTACATCAATTCCCCATTCGTCAGTCTTAACGGGCATTGCGCTAACACTTGTTACCCCATCAACAACTGAAATTGCACCATGTTTTTTGATAATTTTGCAAAGTGTTTCAACGTCGTTTTTCGCGCCTGTAGAGGTTTCTGAGTGTGTTAGAGTTACAATTTTGTACTGTTTTTCACTCATTTTCTTTTCAACGTCTTCTGGATTGATAACTTCACCAGCTGAAACTTCTATTTTATCTACGTTTGCACCATATCCAGCGGCAATTTTTGCCCATCTGTTACCAAAATTACCTAATGATAGGCAAAGCACCTCGTCGCCTTCGTTTACAAGGTTTGAAAGTGCTGCATCCATTGCACCTGTACCACTTGAGGCAAACATAAATACGTCATTTTTAGTCTGAAACACGTATTTAAGGTTTTCATATACTTCTTTTAAAATTTCCGAAAATTCCGAACTTCTGTGTCCAATCGGGTGTTTAGCCATTGCTAGTAGTACACTTTCAGGAACAGGTGTTGGTCCTGGAATCATCAAAAATTGTTTGTTTTTCATATTTTATCCTTCCTTAGCACTTGAATTTTTATAAAAATAGGTTATAATACTAATAGGGACATCTACTTAGAGGTGTCGCTCTAAGCAGATGCTTCGTTCCCTTACAATAGCGTCGAAACTAATTGTATTAAAAGTCCTAGAATAGCTAGGACTTTTTTAATTGTTTCTTTTTCCACCGTTTCACCTCCTTTCAGCCATTTCTTCGTATATGTGTTGCCTTTGGAGGTATGGAACTTACCCTATTATTTTATTTTCAATGTTCGTGCTAGAATAATTATATTATGATTTACGGTTTTTTATCTACAATTTTATTTATCTTAATATTACCATTTTGGCTTGTTGCAGGTTTGTTTAAACATAAGCTAATTGCGGGTTTTAGAGAAAAATGTGGATATTTTGATGCTCCAAATTTAAAAGACAGTATTGTTTTTTATGGCGTGTCAGTCGGAGAGATTAATGCTCTTGAAAATCTTATAAAACGTACAAAAGAGACTTTTAATAACCCTGTTGTTGTTTGTACAGGAACAATTACAGGGCAAGAAATTGCTAAGAAAAAATTAGGCGAAATTGCCGATTTTATTACGTATTTTCCTTATGATTTTCCATTTTGTGTAGGTCATTTCTTGAATAAGGTTAATCCGAAAGTCGTAATTGTTGCAGAAACTGAATTGTGGCCTAATTTTGCGCGCTTAGTTCGTAATCGTGGAATTAATTTGATGATTATAAACGGTCGTATTTCAGATAGAACCTACAATTCGTACAAAAAATTGTCGTTCTTTTTTAAGCCGATTTTGCAAAATTATACAAAAATTCTTACACAGTCTAATAGAGACAACGAAAAACTTATTTCTATCGGTGCAAATCCTGAAACAACAACAGTTATGGGTAATTTGAAGTTTGATATTGCTAAAAAAGACTGCGATTTTGATTTAGGACAAGGTCGCATAATCATTGCAGGAAGTACACATGCAGTCGAAGACGAGTTGTTTATGCCTGTGTTTACTGAATTGAAAAAGGAATTTGATGATATAAAATTGTTGGTTGCACCACGTCACCCAGAACGTCAAAACGCTGTTAAGAAGCTGATTGAGGCAACAGGTTTAAGTTGGGGATTGCGTTCAAATGGTGATAAATTCGACGACAAAGATATCATAATGCTTGATACAATGGGTGAATTGGGTAAGGCTTATGCACTCTGCCACTTTGCATTTATCGGCGGAAGTTTTAATAAAACAGGTGGACATAATCCTTTAGAGGCTACAGTATTTGAAAAACCTACTATTTCAGGTCCATGCGTAAGTAATTTTAAGGATATTTATGCTCTTTTAACCCAAACAGGCGCATCAAAAATTGTTGCAACGGACGAAGAATTAAAAGAATATATGAGAAAATTACTTTCTGATACCGAATTCTACCAAAAGTGTTGTGCGGATTGCAAAACAGCCTTCGCAGAAAACCAAGGCGCACTGGATTATGTGATTAATGAATTGAGAGAAATAATTTAAAATGAGTAATTTATCAGAATATTTAGAGAAAAATAATTTTGAAACTCAATTAAACAATTTATGCAAAAAACTTCGTAATAAAAGAGTTATAGTCTATGGTGCAGGTAAAATGTTTCAAGTAATCAATGAGAATTATGATTTATCTGCAATTAACATTATAGGTATTACCGATCAAAAGTTTAAAATCGAAGAAGAAGGTAATAATTATTTAGGATACAAAATATATTATTATGCAAATTTTTTACACGAGGATTTTGACGTACTTCTTGTTGCCAACCAATCTTATGAAACAATTTTACAACTTTATTTAGGCTCTTGCAGAGAAGTTATACCAATTTGCAAACAAACTTTTGTCAACAAAATAAGAGAAAAATTTCAAGCAAAACTGAGAAAACCAAATAAAAATAACACCTTTGTACTAGTAAAAGCAAATGGAAATAAAGTTTATAATCCTAAAATCAAAAAATTGAAAATTGAATTTCAGGGGAACAACAATTATGTTGAAATAAAAGAACCTTTTTCCATTGATAAACGCTGTAATATAATCTTAGGAAATAAAAATAAATTAATTTTTGGAAAATTTAATGAGATTTCTATATTAAACTTAGAATTAGGTAATAACAATGTTTTAAATATAGGTGATAATAATTGGTTTTGTAATGTAGTTATGTGGAATCGATTGTTATCAAATACAAAAATAACAATAGGAAATGATTGTAAATTTGCATACAATGTTGAATTTAAAGCAACAGATGCTCATGTCGTTTATGATATTGAAACGTTAAAACATTTAAATCCGCCCCAAGATATTGTCATAGGTAATCATGTTTGGATTGGACGAGGTTGCTTTATAATGAAAGGCTCAAAAATTCCTAATAATAGTATTATTGGTGCAAACAGCCTAATTAATAAAGAGTATGCAGAAGAAAATTGTTTAATCGCTGGTACTCCTGCGAAAATAATAAAAAGAGGTGTTAATTGGAGTAGAATTAATCCTTAACTATAATTAATTTTCCCAAATTTCTCTAATTAATGTTAAAATAGGCTTTTTAACCAACGGTTCAACTTTGATTTTTGTATGTTTAAGAGTTTTATACATCAAATCTTCTAGCAAATCTACGTATAATTTTGTCGAAACAAGTACATAGTTTGGATTTAAACCTTTAATTTCATCTGGTGCATAAACTTTATAGCCTAAAAACTCGTCATTTTCACCATGATTTTCAAATTTTTTGTCTGAAATACCGATAATATTTAATTCTGAAAGATTAAAATATTTTTTGATAAGTTCTAAAAATGTTCCTGCGCCATATAGGACAACGGTTTTGCCGTTTAGTTTTTTTGCTAATTTTGGTAATGTTTTGTCGAATTTGAACTCATAAAGATAGTTCAAATTTTCGCGTTCGTTTGGAACTTCTTCATTGAAAACAGTTCTGATATCTTTGTTTTCAATATGTAGAGTATTGAAAACGTAATCTAGAACAGGTTTTGGCTCTTCTGATGTAATTAAAAGAACATCAAAATCTTCATTTTTAATTTGTTCAGGAGTGATTGCACGAATACCTTCAAATGTTTCTACAGGTTCAGTTTGAAACTTTTTGTCAGCAATAGCGGTAACATTTAGAACATCTTTGAAGAAGTAACGTTGGTTAAGTTCAACGAAATCTTCTCCAGCGCCTAAAAGAATAACTCTTTTGCCCTTAATTTCGCCCATAGACCAAAGAAGGTCATCATCAAATTTTCTAGTTTTAATTTTTTCTTTAAAATATCTTGTTAGCATTATTCAGCCCCTTACTCTTACTGAATTATAACATAACTTTCAAATTTGTGCTACAATTCTTATAAATGAGGAGATTATGAATAAAGAAGAATTACAATATTTAAAGGATATAGATTTTAAAAACAAGCTGGAAAATTTAAATAAAAACTTGAAGGATAAAAAAGTTATTCTGTATGGTGCAGGGATTTTACTAGAAACCGCTATTGAAAAATATGATTTTTCAAAGTTAAATATTGTAGCAATATCTGACAAAAAGTTTGAAGTGGAGGAATGTTCTAAATGTTTTGATATTCAAACTGTGCTTCCTAATAAGATTGCAGAAATAAATCCTGATGTTATTTTACTAGCAGTAAAAAATTACAAAAATTTATATCTCCCATTTGTTTTTAAATACAAAAATATTGAAATAATTCCATTATTTGCAAATAATGGAATCTCTTCTTATGAAAGAATGAATATAAATCATAATGTTTTTGTTGAGTGTAATGGCTTGCATGGTAAGAAAAAGAAAAATTATCCAAAAATAGTAGTTGATTTTATAAAATTTAAAAACAATTTGAATTATAAATTAGGTAACATTGATATTCCGCAAATTGAATTCAATTTAACTACTGTTTGCACTTTAAAATGTAAACATTGTTCTAATTTTATTCCATATTTAAATCCAGACGAACATAGCAAAATAACATTGGAAGATTTTAAAATTCAATTATCAAATTTAACAAATGCGGTAAGAAAAGTTAAAAATTTAATTTTATTGGGTGGTGAACCATTAACAATTCCAAACTTATATGAGTACGTTGAATGTGCATCTAAAAACAAAAAGGTTGATAGAATTTGGATTGTCACTAATGGTACACTTTTAATGAATGATAGTCTAAAGAATACATTAGCAAAATACCGAAAGAAAGTTACAGTTTGGGTATCTAATTATTCAAAAAATGAAGAATTGAAAGACAAGTTGAAACATACTGAACTATTAAATCAAATAAAAAGTTTAAATTTAGACTATGATTACGTTAAAGATTTGAGCTGGGGATATACATCACCATATAAAACTAAAAAAATCAGAGACAATAGTGATTTGTATTTTGAATGTTGTGGAAATCATTGCGTAAGTGTTTTAGAAGGTAAACTGTATGTTTGTCCTAGAGCTGGGATTTTTGATAAAAAGGGCATTTACACTCCACAAGAAGGTGAAGTTGTAGACTTGAACATAGAAACAAATCCAAAATTATTAAAGCAAAAACTAAAAGAATTTTATTCTCGTAAGAGTTTTACAGCTTGTAATTATTGCAATATCTTAGAAGACAGAATGCATGAAACTGTAATGCCTGCAATTCAATTAAATCAAATTAAATAAAATGAGATTTTAGTACAATTAAAAAAGTTTTTGTTAAATTTAATAATCTATATTCAAAATATGACATTGATATTATTTTTTTTAACTCATTTATGCACTCAGAATTTTTAATTCTGTCATATCCGTATTCTTGATTTATATACAGAAAAACTTTTTTGACTTTGTTATAAAAATCGTGTCTATGTTTTAAATCTAAAGCTCCATACCAATAAATAAAACTTCTAATTCTATTATCAAGATATGATGAAATTAAGTTTTCACCTTGATTAGTTTCGAGTAATGCTTTCTCGCATATATAAAAAATATCAAACAAATCATTGTATTTATTAGATATATTGGCACTAAGACTGCTAGAATGTCTTCGATAATTATATAAATGATTATTGCAAAAGCTGATTTTTTTGCAATTTGCAAGATATATAAAATAAGGTAGGGAATCTTCTCCTAGCAAATGTGACGTATAGTGAATATTTTTATTAACCCACAAGTCTCGTTTATACATTTTAAATGCAAGTGCTGTTGTATCGTATAAAATATCAAATGCATCTTTTATATCAAAACAATTTTCTGTAAATCGGGCTTTATATGGTGCAATAGCGTCTATTTTGTTCTTTGTATTATTTTCATAAATATAATTGAC
>CALAFU010000099.1 GCA_937891325.1 uncultured Candidatus Melainabacteria bacterium
CCATATTTAGGTACAGTTTGTTTATTTAAAATTATGGACGGCTCAATTAAAACTTCTGATAGAGTTAGATTTATGGCATCTGGCAAAGAGTACGATGTTGTTGAATTAGGTTATTTAACTCCAACTAGAGTTCCTTGTGATGCACTAACTTGTGGTGATGTTGGTTATTTTGCTGGTTCAATTAAAGAAATTACACGTTTTGTAGGGGATACAATTACTACTTGTGAAAATCCCGCGACTGAACCACTACCAGGGTATCAAGAAGCGTTACCTATGGTATTTTCAGGCTTGTATCCGGTAGATAATGAAGATTACCATGATTTAAAAGAAGCGTTAGAAAAATTAAAATTATCAGATAGTAGTATTACATTTGAACCTGAAACATCAAGTGCATTGGGGTTTGGGTTTAGATGTGGTTTTTTAGGCATGCTTCACATGGAAATTGCCCAAGAACGTTTGGAAAGAGAATATAACTTATCTCTTGTTACAACAGCTCCGTCAGTAGTTTATCACGTTCATACAACGACAGGTGAGGTTTTATCAATTGATAACCCTGCAAACTTGCCTGCACCTGCACAAAGAGAATTTATTGAAGAACCTTATGTAAAAGTTGATATTATTACACCGAACGAGTTTGTCGGAACTTTAATGGACTTAAATCAATCTAAACGCGGTATTTTTATTAACATGACTTACATTGATAAGTTACGTGTTAATTTGGAATATCATGTTCCATTAAGTGAAGTTATTACAGATTTTTATGACCAATTAAAATCTAGAACTAAAGGTTATGCTAGTATGGACTATGAATTCTGTGATTACAAACGCTCAGACTTAGTAAAACTTGATGTAATGTTAGCTGGGGAAATTGTTGATGCTTTGTCGGTAATTTGTCATAAAGACAGCGCATTTTACATTGGACAAAAACTTACTGAAAAATTAAAAACAATTATTCCACGTCAATTATTTGAAGTTCCGATTCAAGCTGCAATTGGCGGTAGAGTAATCGCTAGAACAAATATTAAAGCACTTAGAAAGAGCGTACTAGATAAATGTTATGGTGGTGATATTACTCGTAAGCGTAAACTGCTTGAAAAACAAAAACGTGGTAAAAAACGTATGAAAGCAGTTGGTAAAGTTGAAGTGCCACAAGAGGCATTTATGGCTGTTCTAAGTCTTAATGACGAGGATAATTAAACATTTAGTTTATATCCACCACCGTAAATGGTTTCAATATACTTTTTACCGTTTGAAATTTTATCAATTTTGGTGCGTAAATGTCTGATATGAACTCTAATTGTTTCTACATCATCATCTGGAGAATATCCCCATACATCTTTTAATAATTTAGAAGATGAAACCATATTGCCATGATTTTGGAATAAAATATTAAAAATATCAAACTCAATTGGTGTTAATTTTGCTATATTATCAGCTATTTGAACGGAGTATTGTTCAGGAAGTAATGTAATTTCACCAAGAGTTAAAATTTCTTTTGTTGCCATTGATTCTGGAAGTTGATTAGAACGTTTTAAAATGGCTTTCACGCGCATTTTTAGTTCTTCCATATCAAAAGGTTTTACTAAATAGTCATCTATACCAATTGCAAAGCCTCTACCTTTATCTTCAATGTCTGATAATGCGGTAAGCATTAATATTGGCATGTTTTTTGTAGAGTCATTTTGACGAATTCTTTGAGCGACAGTATAACCATCAACATTCGGCATCATAACATCAAGTATAACCATATTCGGCAATTCTTGTTTTGCTAAGGCAAATCCTTGTGTGCCATCAAATGCTTGAACAACTTCGTACCCAGCAAGTTTCAAGTTTACTTTTATTAATTCGTTTATTGCTCTGTCGTCGTCAACTACTAAAATCTTACTCATAGTTTTAATATACTATAAAAATTTAGAATAGTAATTATCTTGTAATAATTTGTTAATAATATTATAATGTGTATATCTAAGGGGATATTATGTTAAACGGCAAAGAAAATAACTATTTAGGAAAACACGCAATTGCTGAATTTTATGAATGCAATGTGAATTTGTTAGATAATGTAGACAAAATTGAAGAGTTATTGACAAATGCAGCTATTGAATGTAGTGCAACTATTGTTGAAAAATGCTTTCACCGTTTTAACCCTTATGGTGTAAGTGGAGTTGTCATTATTGCTGAAAGTCATATCTCAATTCATACTTGGCCGGAATATGGTTATGCTGCGGTAGATTTATTTACTTGTGGCACAAGTTGTAATACTAAAAAAGCCTATGATTACTTAGTTAATGCCTTTGAGTCTAAAAAATCTTCTTATAATGAACTCCAACGAGGGTTACTAGATACTAATAATAAATTAAAAGAAGAACCATTTGTTATAGGTGTTTAATAAATTATGAATGAAGAATTAAAACAAACACTAAAACTTTTGCCTGATTTGTCCGGTTGTTATATATATTATGATAAAGATAACACTGTAATTTATGTTGGAAAAGCTAAAAACTTAAAAAAGCGCGTAAAGAGTTACTTTAATCGTTCTCAAAAATCACCTAAAACAATTCAATTGGTTTCACATATAGAAAAACTTGAATATATTATTACAGACACAGAAGTTGAAGCATTTATTCTAGAGGATCAACTTATTAAAAAATATAAGCCAAAATATAATATTTTACTAAAAGACGACAAAAAATATCCTTATTTTTTAATTACCGATGAAGATTTTCCTCGAATTTTAGTTGTTAGAAAGAAAAACTTAAATCCAGATAAAGGACATTTTTTCGGACCTTATACTGACATTAGAGCAATGTACTCAACTCTAGATTTTATAAAAAAGTTATTTCCATTAAAACAATGTAAACAGCCTAAATTCAAATCTCGACCTTGCTTGTACTATGATATAGGGCGTTGTCTTGCACCTTGTCAAAATAAGGTTACACCTGATGAATATAAGAAATTAGTGCATCAAGCTGAGTTGTTTCTAACCGGTAAGCAGGGGGAGTTATTGAAACAACTTATGGAACAAATTCAAAAGTACTCTGAATCTGAGCAATTTGAAAAAGCAGCAAGACTTAGAGATAGCTATTTTGACTTACAAAAAACTTTAGAAAAACAAAAAGTTGTTTACGAAAGTACTAAATTGAATGAAGATATTATTTCAATATTACAAGATAGTGGTATATTTGCAATAGTAATTTTGATGATTAGAGAAGGTAGATTAATCGACAAAAAATCATTTACTTATAAAGTTGAAGAAGCTGATAAATCCGAGTTTTTTGCAACGTTCTTTAAAGACTACTACTCAATGTTAAAACTTGATTTTCCTGACAAAATCATAGCTTCAGAACTTGAAAATGTTGGTGAAAAATCATTATATGAAGAATGGCTAGAAATTCTTTCAAAAAAGAAAGTAAAAATTAGTTATGGTAAGACAAAAGCAGGTAAACTGCTTCAAGAATTAGCCGATAAAAATGCAAAAGATTTACTTGAAAAAGCTAAAGTTCAATCTTTAGTTGATTTAAGCAATGATTTTAATGAGGTTGGAGCATATCTTGCCGAAAAATTAAAACTAAAGAACTTTCCTCATAAAATTGAATGTTATGATATTTCACACATTCAGGGTACAAATACAGTTGCTTCGGGTATTTGCTTTATTAATGGTATGCCTAAAAAATCTTTATATAAGCGATATAAAGTTAAATCAACAGAGGGGAAACCTGATGATTTCCAATCAATGAAGGAAGTTTTAACGAGACGATTTAAACGTTTAGGTGAGGAAGGTTGGGAAAAGCCAGATTTAATCATTATTGACGGTGGCAAAGGGCAATTATCAAGCGTAATGCAAATTGTTGAGGAATTGGGCATTACGGAAATTGATATAGTCAGCTTAGCAAAACGAGAAGAAGAAGTATTTTTACCTAATAAATCAACCTCAATAATGTTACCTAGAGGCTCAAGTGCGTTATTTTTGATACAAAGAGTTCGAGATGAGGCTCACCGATTTGCAATAACTTACCACAGAAATTTAAGATCAAAAGCATTAAAAAAAGATTAATAAATAGTACATTTACAAAAACATGTATTAAAATAATATTGGGAGATAAATATCTATGCAATATAAAGATTATTATGAAACCTTAGGTGTAAAAAGAGACGCAACTGAAGCAGAAATAAAATCTGCGTTCAGAAAATTGGCACGTAAGTACCACCCTGATGTTAATAAAACAAAAGAAGCAGAAGCAAAATTTAAAGAAATAAATGAAGCCTATGAAGTTTTAGGTGATAAGGAAAAACGTAAAAGATATGATAGCTTAGGTGCAAATTGGCAAG
>CALAFU010000100.1 GCA_937891325.1 uncultured Candidatus Melainabacteria bacterium
ACAAAAAGTCTGTCAATAGAATTGGCAGACATTAAATAAACACGAGGATATTAAGAGAGAGAGTATAAAAATCTTTGTTATTATCAGCGCATATAAATTAATACACCGATATTCTTTTTATCCTTTTTATTAAATTGTTTGTTTGCTTATCGCTTACATATATATTAAGTATTTTTGTGTTTAAAAATTGCCTATTCAGTATCCATGCGGGTTTGAACTATTCGGGGCGTCGGCAGAGTAACGTCTGACCGACACCTTACGGGCTGGGTGCGCATGCGCACACGGCGCCCTACCGAAAGTTCAAAAAATTGCCTATTCAGTATTGACGGTATGTTCAGACTATTGCTCCACTCGGGCATGTCATAAGATTTTGAAACAAGTTCAGCATGACATTATGGTTTTATATATTATCAGAGTGTTTAAAAGATACCGCAACAAGCGCGGTATGACGGAAGAGTTTATTTTTATTGGAAAATTTATAAGATTCTGAAACAAGTTCAGAATGACAATAAAGTTTTACTTTTACCCCTAATGTCACCCTGAATTTATTTCAGGGTCTCTATAACATGAGATGCTGTCACACGGGGGACAGGCTCACAAAACTCATTCTTCGTTTGTTCGCTTTGTCAAACAAGTTCAGCATGACATTATTTTTTAATGTCATTTTGATTATAAATGACTTATCGTCTTATTGACTTAATGTCTTATCGTCTCAAGATAAGATACCGCAACAAGTGCGGTATGACGGATAGTTTAAATACAAATAACGGCATGCCTTTGGCATGCCGTTTGTATATAATGTATGCAGAAAATTTCTGAACAATAAAAGATTAACGTTTTGAGAATTGGAATCTTTTTCTTGCTCTTTTTTGACCGTATTTTTTACGTTCTTTAACACGTGGGTCACGAGTTAACAAACCTTCTGATTTTAATACTGATTTGTATTCTTCGTTAACTTTAACCAATGCTCTTGCAATACCGTGTCTGATAGCACCAGCTTGTGCAACTACACCGCCACCTACTGCTTTAACTCTTACATCATATTTGTCTTGATTTTCAGTTAAAACTAATGGACGGAATACCATCATTTCGATTGCTGGTCTGTTGCCGATGTGGTCTAATAATTTTTTACCGTTTACAAAAATACGACCTTTACCTTTTACAAGTTTAACTACGGCGATTGATGTCTTTCTACGACCTGTTGCCATAACTTCTTTATTTGTTGCCATTATTTAGCCTCCTTTTCTAATACGATAGGTTTTTGTGCAGCATGTGGATGTTCTGCGCCTGCGTAAACTTTCAATTTGTTGAATTGTTCAGCACCTAAAGTATTGTGTTGAAGCATACCTTTTACAGCTTTTTCAATTGCTAATCTTGGATCTTTTTCCATTAATTCTTTGAAACTTGCTGATTTTAATCCACCTGGATACATTGTGTGGTGGTAGTAAATTTTGTCAGTTTCTTTGTTACCTGTAACTCTTACTTTGTCAGCATTGATTACGATAACAAAATCACCAGTGTCTACGTTTGGTGTATATTCTGGTTTGTTTTTACCTCTTAAAATATTAGCAACACGTACTGCTAAACGACCTAAGATTTCATCTGTTGCGTCGATTACGTACCATTTTCTTTCTACTTCTAGAGGTTTTGCTGAATAAGTTTTCATGCTTTTTTCTCCATTTATGTTTTTTTAGTATTCTACTTTCAATAATGTTAATCCGCTTGGACTAACCGTTTTTCCCGCCTGTTTACGGTCCTTAGCCTTTAAGACCTCGTCCATAAATTCAGGAGATTTATTATTCCTTTCAATATCCAACAGCGTTCCGACTATTATTCTAACCATATTGTACAAAAATCTGTTTCCAGAAATATCCAATATAATTAAGTCTTCGTGCCTGTAACAATTCGCTTCTGAGATTTCGCAAACTGTATATGGATTTGAACTTCCAGAATTCTTGAAACTTGTGAAATCATGTTCGCCGACTAAGTAACTTAGTGCTTTATTCATTCTTTCAATATTCAAGCTATTTTCTACTCTCAATAAATCGCCATCAAACGCCTTGCGTTGTTCTCTGTTTACAAAAACGTATCTGTAATACCTTTTCTTTGCTGATTTTTGAGCGTGGAACGAACTGTCAACTTCGCGTACATCAGAGATTGATATGTCTTTCGGTAATAGTCCATTAATTGAATTAATAAACTTAGAAGCAACAATATTGTTATCTAAATCAACATGAACCGTTTGTCCGATTGAGTTAACCCCTGCATCAGTTCTTCCGGAAAAGACCGTTTTGATTGGTCTTGGATTATCCGGAGTCGGTTGAACTCCGCTGAATGTGCATATTGCCTTTTCGAGTAGCCCCTGAATGGTTGGAGTGGGTTGCTCTAATCCATTCGGGTCTAGTTGAATTTGGCTACCTGCATAATTTTTACCTTGATATTGTATTAAAAACGCATATCGGGTCATTATTATACAAGTTGAATTAATGCCATTTCGCTTGCATCACCACGTCTTGGTGGTAAGTGGTAAATTCTTGTGTAACCACCGTTACGGTCTGTATATTTTTTACCGATTACACAGAATAATTTTCTTAAAACAGTTTGTTTTGGTAATTTTTTACCTTCTTCTACTGTTTCAAATACTTCACCTGTTGCAACATCAATGTATTTACCGATTTCTTTATCGTAAATGAATTTTGCTGCTTGACGACGTGCGTTTAAGTCACCTTTTTTAGCTAAAGTGATTAAACTTTCAACATAAGGTCTTAGAGCTTTTGCTCTTGCCAATGTTGTTTTAATTTCGCCGTGAGTTAATAACTCAGTAGCTAAAGCACGCAATAGAGCATCTCTTTGGTCTTGAGCTTTGCCTAGCGTATGTTTCTTTGTTAAGTGTCTCATTGTTTTTTCCTTTATATATTATTTTTGTTCTTTTTAAAGTTAATTATTAAACCATTTCTTCTTCTGGTACTTCTGGACTTGGAGCTAAGTCTAAACCGAAGTGGTGTAATCTTTCGATGACTTCATCTGAAGATTTTTTACCGAAGTTTTTAATGTTTAATAAGTCATTTTCTGATTTCTTTAACAATTCAGCCATTGAGTTGATGCTTGCTCTTTTTAAGCAATTGTAAGCTCTTACTGATAATTCCAATTCTTCAATTGTGATTGAAGTTGTTGGTTCTTCAGCTTCGTCTTTTGTATCTTCTACAACTTGGCTTGGTTGGTTTACAACTACAGGTTGACCAGAGATTGCAGCGATTTGCATAAAGTGGTCAATTAATAATTGTGCTGATTGAGATAATGCTGTTGTTACATCGATTGAACCGTTTGACCAAATTTCTAATGTAACTTTATCGAAATCGATTGAATCGCCTACACGAGTTGGTTCAACGTTGTATGCAACACGTCTGATTGGCATGAATGCTGCATCAATTGGTAACATATCGATTGAAGCGCCAGCTTTTGCATCTCTTGGTACATCATGAGCAACATAGCCTTTGCCTGTTTCTACAACGATGTCTGCGTGGAAGCTACCACCATCAGCAATTGTACAAATTAACCAATCTGGGTTTACAACTTTAACGCCAGCTGGTAATTGAATATCACTTGCAAGTACAGGACCTGCTGTATCGATGTCTAATCTTAAGTGTTGAGGTTCTTTTGAATCAGTTTTGATTACTAAACCTTTTAAGTTCAACATTACATCAATAACGTCTTCTAAAACACCTGGAATTGCTGTATATTCGTGAGTAATACCTTCAATTCTTGCAGATGTAACGGCTGTACCTTCTAGGCTAGATAACAATACTCTTCTTAAAGAGTTACCAATTGTGTTACCAAAACCTTTTGCTAAAGGTTCAATAACGAATTTACCGTATTGAGAACCGTCTGAATCAGTTGTTGTATTTACTGTTTTAATTTTTAATTCCATTTTCTTATTTTCTCCTAATTTTTTGGATTTGTAGCAACGTTTTAAATATCTTCAATTAGTTAGTTTTTACTGACTATTTTGAATAATATTCGATTACAAGTTGTTCTTTTAATTCAGAGTCAAGTTCTTCTCTTTCTGGAACTCTGTCAAAAGTGATTTTTAATGCGTCTGCATCTTTTGTAATCCAAGCTGATTCACAAGGCATGTCGATTAATTCTAACACGCTCTTTAAGAAAGATTGGCTTCTTTCTCTGATTGTAACTACATCGCCAGCTTTTAATAAGTATGATGGAATATTTACTTTTTTACCGTTTACTAGAACGTGACCGTGATTAACGATTTGTCTAGATTGTTTTCTTGTGATACCGAAACCAGCTCTGAATAATACGTTGTCTAATCTTGATTCTAATAATTGTAACAAGATAGTACCTGTAACACCTTTTCTTCTTGCTGCTTCGTTATAGTATCTTGAGAATTGTTTTTCAGATACTAAGTAAGTTAATCTGATTTTTTGTTTTTCGTTTAAGTGTAATGCGTATTCAGAAAGTTTTTTTCTAACTGCACCGTGTTGGCCTGAAGCTGTTTGACGCATAGAAGATGTTAACTTTCTGTTTGATAAGTCTTTTACTCCGAAGTTACGGAATAATTTATTTCTTGCACCTGTATATTTTGACATTTTTCTAATTTCCTTTATTTCTTTTAATGTTGTTTTACTTTTGTAATTTGCTTGAGTGCTTTCACTCGTTAGCATCTACTATACACGACGTTTTTTAGGTGGTCTGCATCCGTTGTGTGGAATTGGAGTTACGTCTTTGATTAAAGTGATTTCCAAACCTGCTGCTTGGATAGCTCTGATAGCTGTTTCACGTCCAGAACCAGGTCCTTTAATATAAACTTCTACTTTTTTCATACCTTGGTCAATTGATTTTTTTGCAACTTGTTCTGCTGCTGATTGCGCTGCGAATGGAGTACCTTTTCTTGCACCTTTAAATCCTGAAGCACCAGCTGTTGCCCAAGCAATTGCATTACCTTGAGTATCTGTTGAAGTTACGATTGTATTATTGAATGTTGATTGAATATGAACAACACCTTGTAATACGTTCTTTTTTTCTTTTTTCTTTGTTGTTTTTGGTCTTGCCATTGTTTTATTTCCTTTATTTCTACTTTTGTTTTATTTTTTACTTTTTATTTGCACTCATCGTGCCGTCTACTTAAAAC
>CALAFU010000101.1 GCA_937891325.1 uncultured Candidatus Melainabacteria bacterium
ATGAAAAAATACCACCTGTATAGCTCATGGCTTTGTATTCAGCACTTGCCTTTAAATAAGCCTCATCGTTGTTACCAACAAGTCTATCCACAAAAGATGTCACTTCTTCCTTTTGCTCAGGTTGAACATCTGGAATAATTGCACCATCAAGGTTAAAAGCGTTCGCATCTTCTTTATCTTCAGCACCTAAAGGTTGTTCTACATTCTCTTGTATCGGTGTATCTATGTCATTAATTGACAGGTAAATAGCATCTTCCGCATAGCAAGCAGAAGACAACACAACAAAGATACCTAATGCAATCAATAACTTTTTCATATTAAATACAATTATCCCTCAAAAAGATATAAAATAAATGCTTTATTAACAAATATTGTAAACATTTTCAAAAATAAAACTTGACGTAAGAATTTCTTTATTATAGAATTTTCTTGCGGACGTAAGTCTTAGCTTTAGGGTAAGACCTCCACCGCGAAACTGAATACAATGGCGACGGGATGTAGCGCAGCTGGTAGCGCACTTCGCTTGGGACGAAGGGGTCGCACGTTCGAACCGTGTCATCCCGACCATTTTAAAAGAACCGCCTTCAAAGACGGTTCTTTTTTATAGAAAAAGCAAACTATCACAATCATTAGAGGAAATTATCATGGATTTTATAACTATCACTATTGAAATACTTAAATCGCTATCTATTATCGGTGGTTTCGGTGTTGGTATCATTTTGTTAACTGTATTGGTAAGACTTGCAATGTGGCCTTTAGGCGTTTCTCAACAACGTTCTATGCGTACAATGCAAATGCTTCAACCAAAAATGAAAGCTATCCAAGAACGTTACAAAAACGATCCTCAACAAATGCAAACAAAAATGATGGAGTTCTACAAAGAACACAAATTCAACCCTATGGCTGGTTGTTTCCCACTATTAATCCAAATGCCAATCTTCATCTTGTTGTATTCAGCATTAATGAGCCCTCAATTCATTCAAATTGCTGGTGATAGCCCATTCTTATTCATCAACAGATTAGATGCAACACTAAAAACTAACGCTGGCATCTCTAACGACGGTGTTTTAGGCGTTTCTAAATACGACAGCTTTATGTTAGGCAAAACAGCTAAAGTTTACTTAGATAAAGAAACTTTGGACAACGTAAAAATTTCAAAACCTAACAAAGCCGTTGAAATACAAGGCGAATTAACGCCTGGTGAAACAGTTGATTTCAAAGTTAGCCTTGATAACTTAGATTTGAAATTCAGCCAATTAGACAAAATTAAAAAAGCTGAAATGACAGTTACTGATTTACAAACAAAAGAATCAGAACTTATGACATTTGAAAGAAAAGACGGCATTTTAGTTGCATCTTTCCCTACAAAAGAAGTTAAAAACACACTTCACTATGATGTTTTAATCTTAATCGTATTGTTCGGTTTGACAATGTTTGCCACTCAAAAAATTATGATGGCAACATCTAAAACTAAGAACCAAGACCCAGCTCAAGAAGCTATTCAAAAGTCAATGAATACATTTATGCCAATTATGTTGACAGCAACCTTTGTATTCATTCCAATCCCTGCTGGTGTTCTATTATACTTGATTTCAAGCAACATTATTCAAGTTATCCAAACAGTTGTAATTAACAAACAGCTTGAAAAAGAAGACGAAAAGAAAAAACAAAAAATAGATGATGATGTAGTTGCAAAAGCAAAAAAGGTTGAAAATAAAAAATAAAATGTTAGTTAGCGAATTTGACTACAATTTACCAGAAGAACTTATTGCGCAAACACCTAGTGAAAAACGTGAAAATTCACGTATGATGGTGCTTGATAAACAAGCTCAAACTATTGAACACAAACATTTTTACGATATTGTTGACTACCTTGATGATAACTGCATTTTGGTATTAAACAATACAAAAGTTATTCCGGCTCGATTGTACGCTCACAAAGAAACAGGTGCTTTAATTGAAATTTTCTTACTTAAAGAACACGATAACAAACAATGGGAAGCCCTTGTAAAACCTGCAAAACGAGTAAAAGAAGGTATGACATTAAAGGTTGCAGATTGTCTAAGTGTTAAAATGCTAGAACGCTTAGAAGAAGGCAAATGGCTTATAGAGCTTATTTATGATGGAATTTTATATGAAGTTTTAGATAAAGTTGGAAATATTCCACTTCCACCTTACATTGAAAGAAAAATGACTGATGACGAACGTCAATCTCTTGATTATGAACGTTATCAAACAGTTTACGCTAAAAACGAAGGCTCTGTTGCAGCACCTACCGCAGGTTTGCACTTTACTAAAGAAATCTTAGAAAAACTAAAGGCAAAAGGCGTTGAAATTGT
>CALAFU010000102.1 GCA_937891325.1 uncultured Candidatus Melainabacteria bacterium
ATCCTTTATTATTGAACAGGGTTCTTTTCAATTACTTTTACTTTGATTGGTAATTTTTGTGCAGCTAATTCTAAAGCGTGAACAGCTGTTGCTCTATCAAAGTATTCTAGTTCGAATAGAATTCTGTTTGGTTTTACTACTGCTACCCAATATTCCAAGTTACCTTTACCTGAACCCATACGAGTTTCAGTAGGTTTTGCTGTAATTGGTTTATCTGGGAAAATTTTAATCCATACGTTACCGCCACGTTTGATTTCACGAGTCATTGCACGACGTGCGGCTTCAATTTGACGGCTTGTAATCCAGCCTGGTTCTAATGCTTTTAATGCGTATGAGCCAAATTCAAAGTTAACACCTCTTGTTTCGTGTCCTTTCATTCTGCCTTTTTGCATTTTGCGGTATTTTGTTTTTTTAGGTTGTAACATTTTATCTTACTCCTGTAATTAATTATTCTTATTCTGCAACTTCGGCAGTTCTACGTTTACCACGTCTAGTGCCACCTTTTTCATCTTTTGATGATTTAGCTTTGATGTTTTCATCAGCTTTTTCGCCTGGCATTAAGTTACCTTTGAATACCCAAACTTTTACGCCGATTTTACCCATCATTGTATCTGCTTCTGCGAAACCGTAATCTACATCAGCTCTTAATGTTTGAAGAGGAATTCTTCCTTCTTTTGCCCATTCTGAACGAGCGATTTCAGCACCGCCTAAACGACCTGATACCATAACTTTGATACCTTGTGCGCCTGAACGCATTGTTCTTTGCATTGCTTGTTTCATTGCTCTTCTGAATGCTACACGTTTTTCAAGTTGTTGAGCAATTGCTTCTGATACTAATTGAGCATCTGCATTGATTCTTGCAACTTCAACTACATTCAAAATTACTTGGCGGTTAATGTATGCAGAAATTTCTTTTTTCAATTCTTCGATACCTTGACCGTTACGTCCAACTACAATACCAGGTTTTGCTGTAACTACTGTAATTGTTGTGTTTTGAGCTTTTCTAGCAATTAATATTCTTGATACACCTGCTGTGTATAATTTTTTCTTAACGAATTTTCTAATTTTAGCGTCTTCTGCTACAAATTGTCCGTATTCTTTAATTTTAGCGTACCATGAGCTTACCCAAGGTTTAATAACGCCTACTCTAAATCCGGTTGGATGTGTTTTTTGTCCCATATTATCTAATTCCTATTTTACTGTGTCGCTAACTTTTAATGTTAAATGTGATGTACGTTTCATTCTTGAGTACATACGACCTTGTGCTCTTGGTCTTGCTCTTTTGTAAGTAACGCTTTCGTCTGCAAAGATTTCTGAAATTTTTAATTGTTCAGGATTTACACCGAATTGTTCTTTAGCATTTGCCACTGCAGCTTTTAAGTTCTTTTCAACAACTCTTGCTGCAAAGTATGGCATAAAACGTAACATGTCTTGTGCGTCAATGACTTTTTTGCCACGAACTTCGTTGATTACTCTGCGAAGTTTGCGAGCTGTCATTTTAATATTTGATTGTTTTGCTTTAGCTTCCATTGTTTTTATCCTTTTAAGTTAATTTTCTTACTAATTCAGCCTATTTTTTAGCTGTTTTATCTGCTGCGTGACCTCTGAATAGTCTTGTTGGTGCGAATTCGCCCAATTTGTGACCAATCATTTGTTCAGTTACATATACAGGAACGTGAGTTTTTCCGTTATGTACAGCAATTGTGTGTCCTAACATATCAGGACTAATCATTGAAGCTCTTGACCAAGTTTTTACTACTTTCTTTTCAGAATTTTCATTCATCTTAGCAATTTTCTTAGCTAATGCTTCTTCGATATATGGTCCTTTTTTTAATGAACGTGCCATTAATATATTCTCCTTTTAATTGTTATCTTTTTATCTTGCACTTATGTTATTTTGTTCTTCTTCTTACGATTAATTTGTTAGAAGCTTTATTAGACTTACGAGTCTTATAACCAAGTGCTGGTTTGCCCCAAGGTGTTTTAGGGTGTCCGCCTGGACCTGTTTTACCTTCACCACCACCGTGTGGGTGATCGCATGGGTTCATTGTTACACCACGTACTGTTGGTCTTACGCCCATATAACGTTTACGACCTGCTTTACCAATGTGAATGTTTTTGAATTCAGAATTGCCTAATGTACCGATTGTAGCCATACATTCTTTTCTTACCATTCTCATTTCACCTGATGGTAATTTAACTGTTACGTAGTTGCCTTCTTTAGCCATTAATTGTGCTGAATTACCAGCTGAACGAACCATTTTAGCACCTCTGCCTGGTTCTAATTCGATATTGTGAACGATTGTACCTAGAGGAATCAATTCTAATGGTAACGCGTTACCATTTTGAATTGGAGCTTCTGGTCCTGATACGATTACATCGCCAACATTTAAACCTTCTGGTGTTAAGATATATCTTTTTTCACCGTCAGCATAGAATACTAATGAAATTCTTACGTTTCTGTTTGGATCGTATTCTACGGATTTAACTGTTGCAGGTACACCGAATTTTTCTCTTTTGAAGTCAATTACTCTGTAGTGTTTTTTTACACCGCCGCCTTTATGACGACATGTAATTCTACCTGTGTTGTTACGACCTGCTGTCTTTTTGATTGGTTTCAATAAAGACTTTTCAGGTGTTGAAGTAGTGATTTCTTGATAATCACTCTTTGTCATACCTCTTTGTCCCGGAGATGTCGGATTAATTTTTCTGATAGCCATTTTTATTTATCCTTTTATACTATATTTCTACAAGTTCTTTAATTGGATCGCCTTCGATTGTAACGATTGCTTTTTTAGAAGAATCAGTTCTGCCGAATTTGTATCCCATTCTTTTTGCGTGAGATGGCATGTAAACTGTTCTTACTTTTTTAACTTTTCTTCCAGGAAAAGCCATTTCAATTGCTTGAGCGATTTCTACTTTTGTTGCATCCATATTAACTTCAAAAGTGTATTGACCGTCTTGCATTGCTTTATATGATTTTTCTGTAATGATAGGTTTTTTTACGATATCATATAATTTTTCTTGGTTTGTTCTTGATGTACTCATTTTTATTTTCCTTTTCTTTTCGGATTTTTATTAGCTTAATTTTTCTGTAATTTCGTTTACTGCAGCTTCTGTAATAACTACTGAATCAGCTTCTAGTAAGTCTTTTACATTTAAGTTTGTTGGTAATAATAGTTTTACGCTTGGAATGTTTCTTGAAGCTAATGCTAAGTTTTTGTTTTCATCAGCTCTGTAATCAGCGATAACTAAGATTTTACCTGCAACTTTTAATGAGTCCAATACTGACATCATTAATTTTGTTTTTGGTTCTGCGATACCTGAGAAATCTTTAACAACTACTAATTGTTCGTTTCTTGCTGATAAAGCAGATTTTAATGCAAGTTGTCTTGCTTTTTGAGGCATAGAGAAAGAATAATCTCTTGGTTTTGGTCCGAATGAAACACCACCGCCAGCGAACAATGGAGATCTTAATGAACCTGCTCTTGCTCTACCTGTACCTTTTTGTTTCCAAGGTTTACGGCCACCGCCTCTAACTTCAGCTCTTGTTTTTGTACAAGCTGAACCTTGTCTTGCGTTATTTAATTGACGTCTTAATGCTAAGTGCATTACGTGTAAATTTGGTTCTACACCAAAAACGCTTTCGTTTAATGAAATTGCACCAAGTGATTCACCTGTTGTGCTTAATATTTCTTTTTCTTGTGTTTTTGCTTTTGCCATTTTTATAAGTCCTTATCTTGTATTATTCTTGTTTGTCAGAGTGTAAATTATACATTCCATTTTGTTCTTGAAGGAACGATTGTTACTAATTTGCCTTCTGAACCAGGTACTGAACCTTTAATTAAGATTAAGCTGTTTTCTGAATCAACTTTTACTAATTTTAATTTAGTAATTGTAACTCTTTCGTTACCCATGTTGCCAGCCATTCTTTTACCTTTAATTACTCTTGATGGAGTTGTACCTGCACCGATTGAACCAGGTTCTCTGTGGTTTTTAGAACCGTGAGCCATTGGTCCTCTTGAGAAGTTGTGTCTTTTTACTGTACCTTGGAATCCTTTACCAATTGATGTACCTGTTACATCAACTTTTTGAACATCGCTTAATACAGATAATTCGATTTGTTGACCTACTGTGTAATCTTGTGGATTGTCAACTCTGAATTCTTGTAAGTGACGGAAGTTTTCTAATTTGTTTTTTGCAAAGTGACCAATTTGAGCTTTTGTCAAATGTTTTTCTTTTGCTGCTACTGTACCTACTTGAATTGCATTATAACCGTCTGTTTCAACAGTTTTAACTTGTGTAACCACGATTGGGTCTACTTTTATTACGGTAACCGGAACTGCCAAACCTTCTTCGTTGAAAATTTGAGTCATTCCAACTTTCTTACCTATCACACCAAGTGTCATAAATTTTTCCTTTCTTTTTTGGAGCGTAAAAGTGTTAACTTTTAGTCCGTCTGCTTGCGAGCGCTACGTTGCTTTTGTGCCTCTTACCTTTTACCCTTTTAGAGTCGTAGATCGCATTATATTGCATAATGCTTATTTAATTTTTGACAGGGAACGAAATTATAGTTTAACTTCGATATCTACACCTGCTGGTAAATCTAATCTACTCAACTCTTCAGTTGTTTGTTGAGTTGCTTCGTAAATATCGATAATGCGTTTGTGTGTTCTCATTTCGAAGTGTTCACGAGATTTTTTATCTACGTGTGGTGAACGCAATACACAATAAATACGTCTCTTTGTAGGTAAAGGAATTGGTCCTGCAACTTTTGCGTCTGTTCTTTTTGCTGTTTCTACGATTTTGTCAGCTGATACGTCAATTAATTTGTGATCGTATGCTTTTAAACAAACTCTAATTCTTTGTCCTGTTGCCATTTTTCTTTTTCCTTTATACTTCTGTAACCCTTCTGGTTACTCTATTTCTACTTACACAACCTCATGACTCTAAGCCACTCGGCTAAGTGTGTAAAAAAATCATATAGCAAACAAATTTTACTGTCAACACGGTTATTTTTAGTTTGTATAGATTTCTTAATAATTTTGTTACAATAAAAAATCCGAGAAAATTCTCGGATTTTTTTCTTAAAATTTTAGCCCATTTTTAACATGAATTTTATACATTGGAAATTCGTCTACATCGTCCATAAAGTGCGCAAAATCGATGTCTTCACGGTGTTTTGCAAAGAACAGATTTCTTATCACATTACTTTTGTTTGCAGTTTCTAATGTATAACGATAAAAATATTTGTCTGTATCATTCAAAAGCAAATATCTTTGTTTTTTGAAAGGTCTTTTTCTAACTGTAAGTTCATGATTGTCATTAAATTGCGATATATAAATTATTTTTGGGTGCTTAAAAATTTCCTTGATGAAATTTTCTTCTAGAGGAACTTCAATAAACTGTTTGTTTCTGTGGTTATAAACAATTTCATAGAATTTCACATCAAAAATATGATAAGTTATCAAGTGACCTTTGTATAAAAATTCATAATTTGAACCTGCTGGAGTATAAACGTCATACATTGGTGAAACGTATTCTGAATAACTTCCTGAGCCTTCTGAAACTCTGCGAGTAACCTCTAAAATACATTTCTTCTTTTGGTCTGGACGTTGATAATACCATTTATCAGAACAAAAGGAATAATAAATCATTTGCCCATCAGAAACACCTGAATAAACCTCATCAATAACTTTTGCACTTACAGGAACAAAAGCAAACAAGGTTAAAACCGTAAATAGAGCTAAAATATTTTTTAAATTAAGCATGTTTTGACATTACCTTTATAAAGTTTGAAATTGAACGGTCATAAGTTGCTTCGCCGGCTGCTGTAAAGAAGCATCCTGGAATTTCGCCGTTTTCTCTGTGGTGTCTTACGCAATCACAACAAACTCCACGATTTTTGCAAGTTGTGCTTGTACAAGTACATTCTAATTTGTTTTCTTCTTTTTTACATTCCATAACTAAACTCCTTTTTTAATATTAAACATTATAACAAAAGGAATTTTATTTTGGCAATATGATATTAAAAAGAGATTCTGAAACCGTCTTGGTTTATTCGAGGCATCGGCAGAGTGGGATAACATAAGGTTTAGTATTTAATTTTTGATGCTAAGTCATTCAATTTTAAGTATTTGTTCTTATGCTAAATTTACAACCGCAGTAATTTTGACGATACAAATTCAATTCGCGAGAAATTTTATTCGTTTTTAAAAATCCGTCTTTTTTCTTGAAATCTACTGCCAAATAGTTTAAGTCATACTTTTTCGCAATTTTTTCGCCAATTTCAGAAAGTAATGCAAAATTTTTATGTGGGCTTATTACAATTGAAGTTGTAAAAGTATCAATTCCGAGTTCTTTCGCTTTTTTTGCTGTATCTTCTAGTCGAAGTTCAAAGCAGACCTCGCAACGTTTGCCTCTTTCAGGTTCGTTTTCAAGCCCTTTTACTGCATCAAAATAGAATTGTTGGTCATAATCTCCGACAATCAATTCGCATTGGTGATGTTCGCAAAGAATTTTCTCCATTTCCAAGCGTTTTTGATACTCAGCTTCTGGATAAATATTCGGGTTAAAGAAATACACCACAGGCTCATACCCCAATTCTATCAAGTTCAAAATCGGGTATGCAGAACAAATTCCACAACACGCATGCAGTAATATTTTTTTAGCAGTCATAAGATTATTTACTCTTTGCACCAACTTTAATTAATTCAGCTTTTAATTGGAAGTCTGGTAAAATACCCATATTCACTTTACCACCGTTAATTGAGTAAGCAGGTGTTCCGTGAAGGTCGTATTTATGAGCTAAATCAATATCAGCCTCTAATTTTCTGACCAATTCAGGGTCTTGAACATCGGCTTTCAATTTATCCAAATTCATACCTTGTTCCAAAGCGATTGCCCAAACATCGTAATCTGTCATTGGTTGTTTTAAATATAATTGAGAACCAAAGCCCCAATAGTTGTTTTGACGTTCCGCAGCAAGCGCATAAAGTGCCATTACACAAGCTCCTGGGTGAACTTGTCCAGGAATATATTTATTACAATCTGCATCTAGTGGGTATTGGTGGTGAACTACTTTTACATTTTTAAGTTCACTAACTGTTTTACAGATAATGATGTTGAACACTTGGCAAATTGGACATCTGAAGTCTGAGAAAACTTCTAATGTAACTTGTCCGTTTTCTTCACCCAAAACATTGCTCTTTGGCGCATAAGGGTTTTCCTTTTTATCATTCATTTTAATAAATTTTTGAATAGAATTTATACGTTTAACTTGTGGCGCTAATTTTAAAGATACTGATGTATAAGTTAAAAATGCTACACCACAAACAGCTACTGCAATGAAGGCAATTAAATATTTTTTAACCTTTAATGCGCTTAAGAAGTCATAGAAAGATGTTTTGAAGATTTCAACAAAACCTTTTTTTGAATAATTTTGAATTGCTAAAATACCCATTGATAGGTCTAAAATGTATGTTAAAACGCACATTATGCAAAGTTTTTTGATTTGGAATAAGCTAATGCAAAGCAAAATCATTGAAATTGCAAAAGAAATTACACCCAATGCCGCAATATAAGCATAAGGATTTTTGAAAACTTCCATGAATTTGAATAATTTTGTTTGTGCAAGTTTTTTTGCACCCATCATCAAGCCAATAAATGCATACAAGAACATTCCCCATAATGCTAGAGGAATACCAAAGAATTGAGAATCCTTTGTTTTTGCAACAGAATCACAGTCAATAAAATCGTTTATTGAACAGAAACTTGCGTGTGCATTAACCATAAAATTAGCTTTATAATAAACTACTGCCAAATAGATAGTAGTTATAAATCCAACAAGTGCAACACCTGCGATAGCCCATTTTTTCCAAGGTTTGATATCATAAGTACCTACGAATTGGTTATCGTTATTTTGCATATTTTCCATTAAAAAACTCCTTAAATGTTTGGTAAATCACCTTTAACTGTTGCAATCACATCGCAACCTAAGTTAAAGGCTTTGTGTAAAGCTCTTAAAGCGTCGTTTGCAACGTCCGCATCTACAAGACAGCTAATTTTAACTTCACTTGTAGAAATCATTTTAATATTAATATTTAGGTTTGCTAGTGTGTCAAACATAGTAGCTGCAACCCCTGGTCTATCAATCATACCAGCACCAACGATAGAAACTTTGGCGATATTATCGTCGATGTGGATTTTATCGGCTTTAATTTCGTCGTTAATTTTGTCAAAAAGTTCCATAGCGCGAGGCAAATCAGTTTTATTGATTGTAAACGCGATATCATTAGTATTATTGTGTAATCTTGCGTAAGATTGAATAATTGTATCAACAGAAATATGTTCATCTGCCAAAGTTGTAAAGATTTTTGCGGCAACCCCTGGTTCATCAGGAACATCACAAACTACAATTCTAACCTTTGACATATCAACAGCCACACCTGTAACGGGTCTGCATATTTCCATATCGTCATACTCTCCTTTAATCAAATTACCCCTATTTTCTAGATTAAAACTGCTTCTAACTCTCAATGGCATATTGAATTGTTTTGCTGTTTCAACTGAACGGGGGTGTAATACGTTAGCACCAACGCTTGCTAATTCTAACATTTCGTCGTAAGTTACAACATCTAGTTTTGAAGCGTTAGGTACAATTCTTGGGTCTGTTGTATAAACGCCTTCTACATCGGTGTATATATCACAACGTTTTGCATCAAGTGCCGATGCAATCGCAACTGCTGAGGTATCTGAACCGCCTCTGCCTAGAGTTGTAATTTCGCCGTCTTCTGTAACACCTTGAAATCCGGCTACAACAATAATTTTACCCTCAGATAAATATTTATTTAATTTATCTGTTTTAATATCAATAATTCTTGCTTTTGTGTGCACATTTTCAGTAATAATACCGATTTGCATAGCGTTCATACTTACTGCATCATAACCTTGAGCTTGAATTGCCATAGACAACAACGCAATTGAAACGCCTTCACCTGTTGACAAAAGCATATCCAATTCACGAGAAGACGGAACTTCGCTAATATCTTTTGCCATTTTCATTAAATAATCTGTTGTGTGTCCCATTGCTGAAACAACAACCACGACATCGTTGCCCAATTTCTTTTCCCTAATTACTGAATTGGCAACATTTTTAATTTTATCTGTGTCGGCAACCGATGTGCCTCCGAATTTTTGAACTACTAGATTTCGCATAATCAACCTTATTCATTCAAAATTATAATACAAATTGTGGGGTTTGCAAGTGTTTTATTGCGCATCTAAAATTTCGTCTGCAATTTCTCGAAAAGCACCATCACCACCGCAAACTGAGGTCATTTGAATATTTTCTATTGCTTTAATTTTTTTATTTGCGTTTGGAACAGTAAATTTTGTACCTACAAATTTAAGACATTCTGCATCGTTTACATCGTCACCAACGTACAAAACTTCTTCTGGAGTCAAGTTATTTCTTTCCAATATTCCTTTTAAAACTTCAATTTTGTTTCTAATCCCTTGATGAACCTCTTTTAGTTTAAAAGTTTCTGCGATAAGTTCAATAGAAGAATTCTTTTCACCTGAAATAATACCTACTTGATAGCCATTTTTTACAAGCAAAGAAACTCCCATAACATCTTTAAAACTAATACGTCTAGAGATTTTTCTATCCTCTGAAACAATTATAGTATTATCAGTAAAAATTCCGTCAAAGTCTGAAACTACCATTTTTACTGTTTTTGGAATACTCACGTTAAACCTTTCTCAATTTTTTTATAATTGGTAATTCGCTATCATAAACTTTTTTAATACCGTCGCCCATAATTGTTTTAATTTGACGAATATCACGAACAGTTCTGAACAAACCGTCTTTTTCCAAACTTGCAGCTTGATCAGAGCCCCAAAGAGTTCTATCAACGGTAATATGTCTTTCAACAGCACAAGCGCCCATTTGAACAGACAAAATTGTAGGCAAAATACCTTTTTCATGACCAGAAAAACCAACAGGACAGCCATAACGTTCTTTCAAAAACGGTATAACTCTCAAATTAATTTCAGTATTGTCAGTTGGGTAGGTTGAAGTGCAGTGATAAATAACTAAATTATCAGTACCTAAAACCTCTACTGCGTGGTCGATTTGTTCAACAGTACTCATGCCGGTTGCCAAGAAAATTGGTTTACCTTTTGATTTTGTATATTTCAAAAGTTCATCATCTGTTAAAGATGCTGATGCAATTTTGTAGCAAGGTGGGTTAAATTGTTCAATAAAATCAACAGAACCCTTATCCCAGCAAGATGCGTACCAAATTATGCCTTTTTTCTTGCAATAACTATCTATTTCTTTGTATTCTTCAAGTCCAAATTCTAAACCGCGTTTTAAGTCACCATTTGTTGAACCAAAAACACTTTCTCTTTCTTTTGCAAGTTCTTCTTTTGTATAAACTACGTCAACAGTTCTTTTTTGAAATTTTACAGCATCGCAACCTGTTGTAACGGCAAGGTCTATAAGTTTTTTAGCCAAGTCCAAACTTCCGTTGTGGTTAATTCCGACTTCTGCTGTTATAAAACAATTTTGGTTTTCACCAACAGTTTTATTTGCAATTTGTACTGTTTTTGACATATTTTTACTTTCTAATTTTGTGTAATATTTAACCCTACATGTACATTATATATTATAGATATTTTTTGTATAAACCAAATTCATCATTATTGTTACGTGTTGGGTTATCATTTATATTTTCAATTTCTTCTGGAATTTCTTTATCAATTGAAATTTCTTCTTCCTTGTAAGTATCTTCATTTTGAGGATAAATTTTATCTAAAGGCATTGTTTTTGATAATTCCTTTTGGAAAATTGACTGCATATCGTCTGGTGAAACAGAAGTTGCATTTTCATCAAGGTCTTTAATCAAGTTGATAGACTCATTTGTAACACCAATTAAAAGTTTTTTACCCGCAATTTCAATTACGTGCAAAGTTTTATTGTTACCAATTTGAGTTGTTGAATGAATAAAAATTCTTTCGTTATCCAAACCTTTATATTGTTTTTTTACGGCATTATGACCGATAATATTTAATTTTGCATAAACAATACCTGTGATATAAATTAACAAAATCACTACACCCAAAGCAATTATAACAGATACGTAATTTACATCTGTTGAATGTTTCAATGCACTTCTAATGCTTGCAGGAAACATACTATCCGCATAAGATGCTTGTGTTGCGAAAATTAGGGTCATTAACAATAAATAATATTTTTTCATAAGTGCCTCACTTAATAATCATTGAATTTGAATTATTAATATAGTAACATAAAAAACATAAAAGTAATACAAAAAAGGTTTATAATATATGATTTGGTTCTTTGCACTTAACTTATTCGTAATTTTCATATTTTTGATGCTATTGATTGTGTCAAAAAAGACTACTCAACGTTGGTCTAAAATGAATGACTATTTGGGTGCTGTAAATGAAACTTTAACCTCTGTTAGATATGGTGATTTAGGCAAAAAAATAAAAAAAATCAATCCTGAATCTTATGAAACCTTGACCGATAGCGTTAACCAACTTATCGACTCCTTGAGCGAAAAAGAAAGAGAAGTTACTCAACAACAAACAGAATTAATTCACCAAAACA
>CALAFU010000103.1 GCA_937891325.1 uncultured Candidatus Melainabacteria bacterium
GTTTTATTTAGAAAAGAAAAACGAATGGGGCATTGAGTTGGATAAATTATTGGCCAACCAAAATGAAATGTCGCATGAAAATGAAGAAATTATGAAGAGAGCGGAGGACATGCTCGAACTTTGCAGAAAGGCTCCACAGTGGTATTCTCGCCAAACTTCGACTAATAAACGATTATTTTTAAAATTGATATGCTCGAACTTTTACTTTGACGGCGTGAAGTGCAGTTTTACAATAAAAAATACCTTCAAACCAATGTTTGAAGGTATCTTGTCTAATATGGTGGGCGTTGAGAGGCTCGAACTCCCGACATCTTCCTTGTAAGGGAAGCGCTCTACCAACTGAGCTAAACGCCCATCTGTTGCGTTTGTATATTTAATATACCTAAAAAGTTTTTTTATGTCAACATGATTTTTTAAATTACTTAAAATTAATTACAACTATTTCTGGTGTGCAATTAAATCTTATTGGCAAAATACTTGTCCCAATACCTTTTGTAACTATCATTCGCTGTCCGTCTTCTTCTATCAATCCGTGTGAATATTTGTCTCCATATTTTGACGGAATAATCAAAGCACCAATAAACGGAAATCGAACCTGTCCGCCATGAACATGTCCTGCCAAAGTCAATTTCACATTACTCTTTGGAACATCTACAAAAACATCTGGGGAATGGGTTAAAAAGATTGTCGGATTATTTTCTGTACCCTTCAAGGCTTCGTCTACATCTGGAGTCTTTGTTTGCAAGTCGTCCACACCTGCAATATAAATAGTTTTGCCATTATCAAGTGTCAAAGGCTCGTTGCTATTTGCCAAAACCTTTATTCCAACTCCTTCAAGCATTTCTTTTATATCGTCATAATCTGCCCAATAATCGTGGTTTCCCATAACGCTGTAAACACCATATTTTGCGTGCAAATTCTTTAAATGGTTTGCATAAACTTCAAAATTCAAAGAAGATTTCAATTCATGCCCTGCTGCAAAATCACCCGCAAAAAGAATTATATCAGGGTTTTGCGCATTAATTTTTTCAATAATCTCAACCAATCTTTTTTCTTGGTTAGTTCTAATATGCAAATCGCCTGCAAAAACAACTTTTAAACCGCTTAAATCCTCATCATTTAGGGTAAACTCTGTAACCTTAAGCATTTTTGGTTCAATAAAAAACGACCAAATTATTAAAAATAAAAAGATTATTGATAAAACAATATATTTCATATAGACATTATAGCAAAAAAGTAATGCGCGAGCCGAAGGCTCGCGCATTAACCATATTAACTAATTTTATTTACAAGATGTATTTGTTGTTCCATCAAGAGTTTTTTTACAATTATTCTTTAAATAATCCATATTACCAAATCTTAATGTCCAGCTAGTACAAACTTCTCTTGCTGTACCACTACTACAAGAAGATAAATAAGAATAACTACCCCCATCATGAGATAAATCGTGTGGAGTTAATTCGCCAGAATTTGCAATACGTATCATAAATTGATCACCTATTCCATTTGAACCTTTATTTGGTCCATCCACATCAACATAAGCTCCATAAAAATCAGAAGAAGTACCACCCGAAGATATTACAACCCTACATAAACTCATTGAAGAACCATCTGCGTTAATAAATTTGTAACAGGAATTAGTTTCCGAGTCAGACTCCCCCCCACTTCCTATTTTCCAACAAGCAGAATTTGTATCTGTCTTACAATTTTTTGTTGGTTTCATAAACTCTGTTACTCTTTCACCAAAACGTGTTGCTTGAGCCGTAGCTGTTGTGTCTGTCTGAAACCATTCATCAAAAGGTCCATAAACAGCTTGAGCGCGACCCATAGCATCTTCTAAATTTGAATAAATTTTATTTAATTTAGCAACTTTTTCTTTGTCAGCAGTTGAAGAGTTCAAGTTCGGAATAGTTAATGCTGCAACCACGCCAATAATACCCATTACAATTAGGGTTTCTGCAAGCGTAAAGGCAAGGGCTTTTTTCAGATTTTTAAAGATACCGCAACGCACTTCGTTTGCGCGGTATGACAGAGTATTAAATACGTTGTCATTCTGAACTTGGTTCAGAATCTCTTGACCTTGAGACCCTGCCACACGGGGGACAGGCTCACAAAGCTCAAATTTTCGCTTGTTCCCTTTGTCAAAAAGTTCATGGTGACATAAAGGTTTATTTGTCATCACATGACAATATT
>CALAFU010000104.1 GCA_937891325.1 uncultured Candidatus Melainabacteria bacterium
TTTCAGCTGATTTTTTCATTGATTTTTTGCCCTTATGCCATAAAACAATGAAGAAAATAACGATGATTAATGAAACACCACCAATTACAAGCTCCAAGTATTGTTTAATCCATTCACCGCAAATCATCAAAACAACACTTACAAGGAAGAATCTTCCAGCTCTACCAAAGAAACTTGCAACTGTAAAGTGCCATACGTTCATACCCAAAACGCCACTTGCAATTGTGAAAACTTTGTATGGAATTGGTGTAAAACCGGCAAAGAATACAGCGATTGAACCATATTTGTTATAAAGTTCTTCAACTTTTTCAAAATGTTCAGGATTTTTTCTAAAAATCCAATTAAATACAGGTCTACCACCGACAAAACCGATTAAATACCCTACCAAACCACCTAAGATAGATGCAATAGAGCAAACTGTCGCGTACCATAGAGCTTTTTCAGGTTTTGCTAAGTCCATAATGATTAACAAAAAGTCTGGAGGTGGTACTAAAAAGAAACTTTCAATGAAGGAATTTAGGGCTAACCCCCAAGTTCCAAACTGTTGAAAGTATTGTATCATTGCGTGAAAATCTAATAATTCGTGCATTTTATTCCTCAATTAATTCATATAACGTGCTTGATTCTTGGATACTTACATTGTTTTGAGGGATAATCAAAACTTTTGCAACCACCGTTCTGTTGTGATATTCAATCTTGATAACATCTCCAACTTTAAGTTGTTTAGAAGGTTTTGCGGGATTGTCATTAACTAAAACTCTACCCATATCAGAAACTTCGTTTGCAACAGTTCTGCGTTTTATAAGTCTTGAAACCTTTAAATACTTGTCTAATCTCAAAATTCGTACCCTTTCCGTAAAATCTTAGCATGAATATTTGCATTTTTCCATGATATATTATAAAATAGTAAATAAAAGGATAAGAAAATTTATGGATTCGACAGTCAGTACGATATTTAATTTATTTGTAATTTGCTTTTTATTATTATCGAATGCATTTTTCGTAGCATCAGAATTTTCAATGGTGAAGGTTCGTAAAACAAGAATGGAAGAACTTTCAAAGAATGGTAATTCTACCGCTGACGTTGCATTAGAGCAAATTAACGATTTAGACAAATTTGTAGCAGCAGTTCAATTGGGTGTAACAATCTCAAGTATCGGCTTAGGTTGGGTTGGTGAAGCAACTTTAGCACACATTATTGAACCTGTTTTCGGCTTTTTACCACATTTGGCACAAGGTGTAGCCACTCATACTATTTCAATCTCAATAGCTTTCGCACTAATCACTTTCTTGCATGTTGCTATTGGTGAATTAGTTCCAAAATCAATCGCTTTACAGTATACAGAAGCAACAGCACTTTTTGTTGCAAGACCAATGAGCATAATTTCAACTATTTTCCACCCATTTATTTGGTTATTGAATGGTTTTGGAAACTTGTTGTTAAAAATGATGAGAATACCTCACCCAAAAAGCTCTTTGGCTCACTCAACAGAAGAATTAGATATGTTGGTTGATGCAAGCTACAAAGAAGGTGTTTTGAACGAAACTGAAAAAGAAATGTTGCATAATGCGTTCAAATTCTCTGATTTAACAGCAAAAGAAGTAATGATTCCACGTACAGATATGATTTGTATTCCGAAAGATATTACTCTTGAAGAATTGAACCAACTTACAAGCGAAAATCAATATACTCGTTATCCAATTTATGAAGAAGATATCGACCATATTATCGGTTTTATTCACGTTAAAGACCTTTATTCATCTGCATTAAAAGGTGAAAAATTTGATATTGAAAAATTAAAACGTCCTATTTTATTTGTTCCAGAAACAATTACAATGGACAATATCGTTTTAGAATTCAAAAAATGTCAAGGTCAAATGGCTATTGTATTTGACGAATACGGCGGAACTGCAGGTATTATTACACTAGAAGACGTATTTGAAGAAATCTTTGGCGAAGTTCAAGACGAATTTGACGAAGTTGAAGAAGTTGACATTAAAGAGATTGGCGAAAATACATTTGAGGCTAACGGTATGCTTAGACTTGATGAAATGGCTGAATTCTTTGGTGAAGACGAAGAAGAATATGAAGAAGAAGACGTTGATACTCTTGGTGGTGTAATTCTTAAATTATTAGGCAGAATTGCGCAAATGGACGATTCTGTAGAGTGGAAGAATTTGACACTGCAAGTAAAAGGCATTGACGGCGTAAGAATTACAAAAGTTCTTGTTATTCGCCATATTCCAATAACTGTTGACCAAGGTGATAAACAAGAAAATTAAAATTATCCTTTTATGTTTGTTGTATAATTAACGAGTACACACAGATATAAAGGAAGAATTATAATGTTAAGAACAGGTATTGTAGGATTACCAAACGTAGGAAAATCAACACTATTCAACGCTTTAACAAGCGCAAAAAATGCTCAAAGTGCAAACTATCCATTCTGTACAATCGAGCCAAATGTTGGTGTTGTTGCAGTTCCTGACGAAAGACTTTACAAACTTGAACCACTTGTTCACGCAGCTAAAGTCGTACCTACTGCCATTGAATTCGTTGATATTGCAGGTCTTGTTAAAGGTGCAAGTAAAGGCGAAGGTTTAGGCAACCAATTCTTAGCAAATATTAGAGAAACAGATGCTATCATTCAAGTAGTAAGATGTTTTGACGACCCTAACACAATTCACGTATCAGGCAAAGTTAACCCACTTGATGATATTGAAATTATCAACACAGAACTTGCTCTTGCTGATATGGCATCATTAGAAAAGAGAATTGCAAAAACTTCTAAAGTCGCAAACTCTGGCGACAAACAAGCTAAAATGGAAGTTAAAGTAATGCAAACACTTTACGACAAACTTTCTGAAGCATCCTTCATCAACATCAACGATTTATTTGAAGATGAAGACGAATTAAAATTTGCAAGTCAAACTCAATTAATGAGCATCAAACCTGTAATTTACGCAGCTAACGTTTCAGAAACAGATGTTGTAAACGGCAATGAGTACACAAAACAAGTTGGCGAATATGCAAAACAACATGGCGCTGAAATGGTTATTATTTCTGCAAAAATAGAAGAAGAACTTGCAGAATTGTCAAACGAAGAAGCAAAAGAATACTTAGCAGAACTTGGTATCACAAGCTCAGGTATTGAAAAAATGATTCAATCTGTTTACCACTTATTGAACCTAAGAACATATATTACAGCCGGCGAAATTGAAGTTAAGGCTTGGACAATCACCGCAGGCACAAAAGCTCCTCAAGCCGCTGGTGTAATCCACACAGATTTTGAAAAAGGGTTCATCAGAGCAGAAGTTATTTCTTATGACGACTTTTTAGCTTGCAATGGCTCTTACGCTATGGCAAAAGAAAAAGGGGTTATGAGATTGGAAGGTAAAGATTACGTTGTTCAAGACGGCGATATCATGCACTTTAGATTTGCAAACTAATAATTGCGCCTTCTTACAAAAACAATGCGACCATGAATCAAGTTTAAGGTGACAAAATAACAAAAAGGCGGGCTAGAATTTCATTCCAGTCCGCCTTTTTGTTATTTATTTACTAATTACAAGTAGTTTTACTTTCACTTAAACCTGTACAATGTAAAAATTCAGCATTACCATATTTTAAAATCCAATACGTATAATCAATATTTCTATATGCAGAATCACCGCTACTAAATGTATTTATAGGTACATTCATAAGTCCATTTTCATCTAAAACAAATGAGAAAATATCAACCCCTAATGTATTATAACCACTTGTTGGACCATCAATATCTATATAAACAAGTTGCTTAGCATCGGTCAATGGATTAAATTCATAAATATTTCCATTTAGGGTTTCTGGGAAAAAGTAAATAGCAGAACCATCATTAAAAACAGCTGCCGTTCCTCTCATAAAGGAAACTTTTTTGGAGTCATTATACACTTTTATTCCACTATTTTTGAAACAAGTAGTATCAATTGCTACATTACAAGACTTTTTTATTTGCATAAATTCTAGAATTCGTGGACCATACGCACTGTTACTCCAGCCATCCTCATATTTTCTTAATGCAACCTTATATGCTTGCTCTACATCAGCAACCATTGTTTGAACTTTTGCAACTCTTTCTTGATCCCCAACACTTTTATTTAAGTTTGGAACGGTTATAGCTGCAACAACACCTAAAATGCCCATTACCATAAGGATTTCGGCAAGAGTGAAGGCCATAGATTTTTTATTTTTAAAAATGTTCATAAATTATCCTCGTCAAATAATAATATTTAGTTTAACGTATTTTTTTGAGTTTTTCAAGCCTATTGTTATGCAGGAATTCTCTCAATATTTGGTTCTAAATGAATTGAAACCTCTGTATTTCCAATAGTTTCACTCAATCTTCGTTCTATCTTATCGCAAAGAATATGGCTATTTTCAATCGTCATATTCTTATTTGCTTCTATTACAAGTTCAATATTCTTCTTTATGCCCGATTTTCTTGTTCTTAGACTTTTTATTGTAATCAATTCAGAGCCATCAATAAAACTATCAACAATTTGTTCAATTTTTTCGACTTCTTCTTCACTTAAAGATTTATCAACAAGGTTGTTTTTAGCTTTATTACAGATTTTTAGTCCTGCAACTAAAATAATTGTCGCAACAACTAAAGCAATAATTGGGTCTAAAATATGTATATTAGTAACCTTAATTAAAACCAATCCCAAGCAAACACCAACAGAAGAAAGAATATCTGTTCTTAAATGTTCTGCATCAGCATAAACTGCGATAGAACTTGTTTTTTTAGCTACGTGGAACAAATACCAACTTATAAAACAGTTGATAATAGCAGAAAGTGCCATTACATAAATACCTAAATCAACGCTTATTTCAGCATTTGAATGATATACAATCTTTTTAATAGCTTCGTAAGCAATATAAAGAGCAGCAAAAATAATTAGCCAACCTTCAATAAAGCCTGATAAATCCTCATATTTTCCATGCCCGTAAGAATGATCTTCGTCGGCGGGTTTTGCTGATTTAATAACAGAAAGATAGGCAATAAAAGATGCTAACAAATCAGAGAAAGAATGTATTGCTTCTGAAATAATCCCAATACTGCCAGAAACAATCCCTGCAATAATCTTCATTGCAATAAGAGTACAATTTGAAAATATTGAAATTGTAGTTGCAAGTTTTTTAGCTTTATCGTTTTTTGATGTTTCCATAACTTATATTATATTGCAAAAATTATTCGCTAAAATCAAGAATTGAACCCTCTTGAGGCTTAGTATCCCCCGAATATTTATTCGTAATCTTTGATTTTGCGTTCATTGCTTTTAGTTTTAATGCAGTATCTTCCTTTAATTCTTTAAGATTTTCAAGATTTTCCATCTCTTGTTTTTGAATATCTTCAACGATTTTTCTTAAAGTTGATTGTTCAAAATCAGTCAAATCAAAAGAATTTTTGACAATATTAATCTTGCCAATCAATTGTGCTTTATGAGTCTCTCTTGATAAAGCCTCATCATAATTTTCTTTTTCTATAAAATTTTTAACTTCAACAGAGGTCGCCAAAACCTGTTTGTATAACATTTTTAATTGGTCAAATTGTTTAGTCATAATTAACCTTCATAATCAGATGAACCCGAAGAAATTTGTGCTTTTTGACTGTTCGCAATTGCAATTGCTTGTTTCCAAGTTGCACGCAAATCTACGAGATGTCTCAACACTTCGTCAATTTTGGCTTCATCTTTTTTGATATTTGCCATAACCAATGTGTTATAAAAATATTGGTATAACGCTTTTATACGTACGGCAAACTCTCCGCCTTTTTCTTCGTCAACGGTATTTATAAATTCTTCTATGATTTCCTCACAACCCATAATATTATTATGAATTTCTGGAATATTATTATCCTTCATAGCAATTTTTGCCTTATTCAAAAACTGAATCGCACCGTCATACAGCAAAATCAGAATTTTTTCTGGAGATGCAGTTTCTATTTCATTCTTTTGATATGTTTTTAAATATGGATTCATACTACCTCTAATTGCCTGCTATACATTCTTATTTACTAAAATACCAGAATTGTAATCTAGCTTGTTAACCATACTAACAAAATCATCAGTGTTAATAGTTTCAACTGTTTTATTAGTAACTATATTATACAATTCAATATTATTCAAGTTATTGTTAAATCGAATTGTAATATTTTCCGGATCTTTTATGACAGGTGCTTTATAACGTTTAAAACGTTTTTTTCTAGAAATACCGTCATCAAAAGTTTCATTAGGGTCTATAGAAGAACCTTTTGATTCTTCTTGTTGTTCCTCGTTATCTTCTTCGTCATCGTCATCTTGAAATCCGTCTTCAAAAAATTGATTTTTTTCTTTTTCCTCGTCTGTATTGTTATCAATCTTTTTATTTAAAGCTCTGTCAATTTTACCGACAACCTTTTCACTAGCATTAAGAACAGCTTGTTCTGTAGTTGCTGCAACTTGTGCCGAGGTTATATCTTTGGGAAGTCCCAAACTTGACATTGAAAAGCCGTCTACGCTCATTTTCTTCCTTTTGTATATTTTGTATAATAAACTTGCCTTTATTTATATTATAATATATAATGTATAAAAAAGAATACTTAATGGAGAGTATTTT
>CALAFU010000105.1 GCA_937891325.1 uncultured Candidatus Melainabacteria bacterium
CTGGTCTGTTCTGGCAATAACGCCGCAAGCAAAACCAGAAGGAGGTAGAGGAACTTCATTTACACCAGTAAAGGAATCGTAAACTTTAACCCACGGCGTATACAAAGCAGCACGATATGAATCAATGCCTAAAGTGTTTTTACGATAGTTTTCAACATCTTGATTTGCACCAGATTTGACACAATCAATTGGTGTATCAAACACGCAGAAACAGTCACGACGCGCATTAGCAATTTCCAACATTTTCTGTTTTACAACAGAAATGTTTTCAGAGCTATATGCACATTCCATCAACAAATTAACAGTAACCTGATCACGTTCACGGAATAATTCCCAACCGCTTGCCACTGTTGACAAATCAACAGCTTCTTCAGTGCTACCACCAGTTAATTTACCAGTTGTAACAGAAGTCATGCGAGGGAATGGACATTTACCATCAACCATTAATTCTTCATTAACAACAACAGAAATGTTTTCTGATTTGCCGTTAATTTTTGAAGTAATTTGTGTCTGAACGCCATAACCGTCAACATTGCTGTACATTGTGCAATCGTTAAAGCTTTCAAGCAACAGATAGTCACCGTCTTCAACACGATAAACGAAAACATCAAATTTACGTTCATCATTTGCTGGCGCTTTAACCCAACGCAATTTCATTCCAGAAATTGTATCTTCAGAAGTGTCTGAAGGTTTTTCATTCAGAACATAGCTGAAAGCATTGGTTTCATTTACAATCGGATTTGTGTCCTTTGTATAAATGAATTCACCCATACCGGCAATCACATAGGGTTGCAGTAACAATGGATCGTGGAACAATTTAGTTTCAGTTCCAACAAACTGCTTCAAGACAAGATTTTCTTCGCTATCTAAAACGCAAGTATACTTGCCAGACAACGCTTCACCATCTTCAGCAAATTCATCGTCATCAACTAAATCTTTTAATTCAGGATCGTTGTATACTTTTGAACCTGCTTCAACAAACTTATATTTACCTGTGTAAATAAAGAATGTTGACATTTCATCTTCGTAATTAGAAGTTCCGCCCCAAATACCAGTTGTAGGTACCCACTGCTTTTCATCTTCCAAATACTTGAATTCGGCATCAGAACCATACGCAACATTGCTAACCATAAAGCGACGCGCACCAATCTGACCTAAATCTTCCCATTCACTAACTGTATATGTGGATTCAATAGGTTCAGCACTAACAGGTGTACGATAAATAGCATTACCTTCACAGTCTTCAAGTGTTGATTTTGAATCGTCAGCTTTTACAAAGAAGATACCAGGAACTGATGAATCACGTGAAATGACAGGAATAAACCAACCATCACTGACTGAAGTAATTGTTTGAGCTTCAGCACGATCAGCATGAACATAAACAGGTTCACCTAAATCATCTTTAGTTGAACGCGTCGACAGTTTCGCAAATCGATAATCATAATTGACAGTCGGTTCTTCAACATAACGTGTTGCTTCTCCATCTGCACGTAACACTTCAGCAACTTTTTTACCAGCTGGTTTTGCTACATAATATTTTGTAACTTCACCATCTTTGTAATTGTTGTTTTCACGAACAGCATAACACGTTGAACCATTGACGGAAACTGCTGATACTTTAAATGTACCATTAAAAGCATCTAAAGGTGCTTTAGAAATGATTACCTTATCTCCAGCAGATAATCCATGTTCAAGGGTTCCTGTATTAACCGTTGCCGTATATTTATGTTTCGTAACATTGTCTGAATCCAAAACGGCTTCATCCAACAATGAAACTGAAACAGCCTGTTTGTTCGCAGGGATAATAGTAGTCTCTGACATCTGAACACGGATGTCTTCTTCATTTGGGTTTTCACCAACAAACGCTAAAGCTGTATTCTTGTCGATGACAGGGTTACCATCATCATCTAAAATTTGGATACGTGTTTTCTTTGAAGGATCAGACGGATCAACTTCGTACTGATAATGACCATCAATAATTGAATATTGATAGAAAAACGTTTGAGCCGCACCTGTATCGCTATCTTGATCAACAGCTTTCTTAACCTCATTCAAAGAATAACCGTCAAGAAACTTTTCAAATTCACCATCTTCAACAGGTACTTTTAACCCGCTGTGACGTGAATCTTCTGAACAGACACGAACAACATATGCCTCACCCGCATCTGACATGGCGCAAGTCATACAATGACCCAAATAACCATATTTTAAATCAGGTGTACCATAAATGTTCTGGTATGCAGCAGCTGACGTAATGTACTTTCGTTTAAAGACTGAACCTCTACGAGCTTCACCAACAGCACCAATAATAGACGTAGATGCATTTTCTGTAATCTGCGACAAATCAGTAATTTCAGGAAATACTCCAGGATACTTGCCAATAACTGACATTGTATATTTCTCCCATTACTTCTTTTTGCTATTAGTTTCTTTAACAACGCGCACGCCATCGGGAAGATTCTTTAAGTCTTCATTGATGACGACAGTTGCTTTCGCAGGAATTGCATAAATCCGATCCGGATTTTTTGAAGAGGCCACAAAGACTTGAACTTTGTTCGAATTGTAATATTTCATTTGATCTCTCCTGTTTCAGACACTGAATAATTTTTAATACCAGAGTATTGTGTGTTAACCTGTACGACGAGAGGATTATCAACAGGCTCATCCAATAGATGTCCCCACACGTCAACAGAAAAACCTAACAAATAGATATAACCGCTACCACCTACTTTTTCTGATACAGACGGAACCGTATTGATTACCGGCATATTGATAAAGTATGTGAAGTTACATTCTACACCGTCAACAAGTTTAGATTGCCATGTATGACAAAACTCACGATGTAAACATCTCAAAGAAATTTTATCTTGATAATATCTAATCGCTTTAAATGTTTCATCCCAAATAGAAACAGTATACTTTGTTTGAAAAGATTTCATTAAAGAAACTGTTTGTCTTGGGTCAAAACCTGTTTTGTCAGTATTGATAACTAAACCAGCTTCATTGACACGGTTACCCATAGCATGGTCAACAGATTCAAAAGACTTATCCGGCGAAAAAGCAATGAACGGAAATGATAATGACGATTTATCAGATTGTAACTGTACTGACATCTTGATTTCATCTACAGAATCTGAAGTCGTCATAAAAATGCGGTCCAAATCCCATAACTGATTTCCAGTATTATCAACCCGTTTATCCGCAACAAGAATCATATCTAACAAGACATTTTTAATCTCGTTATCAACTTCATTCAATGATGAACTAAAATCATTCATGCTACGAGTCATTGCTTATTCAACCAAAACCTGAATCTTTTTATCTTTACCTTTCGTGTATCGAGCCGTCGGTGATTTTCCACCTTTAAGCCATTCTTTAACAACCAGAATGTGAAAATGTACATATTGATTATGAGTCTTTTTAAAAGCTTCACAAGAGCATTTGTACCCTGACACATCACGAGTTACTAAATATGTTCCTAATTCATGTCCGTCTCTGTCTTTAGCATCAACGAAAAAACCACTAGCTGTTTCTCTTACACGATAAATAATCATTTAGTCTGAACCTTTTCCGATTATTACTTAAAGCAACCGATAACGCTTTCGGCAACATCTTCAGGCATGCCGCAATCGACAAGAACTTTCTTGCATTTCTTGCAGCTTTCTTCCTGTTTATCGGAATTGATGAATTCATCAACAGCAGATTCAACTTCTTCCTGTTTGTCATCAGCAATCAGTTTTTCAAGATCAACTGTACTCTTCAAGTTGATACCTGAATCTTCCAATGCAGCTTTCAATTCTTTAGCGTCTTTAAACGCGCCAGCTTTGAAAATGACGCCAACGTTTGTCTTCGGATCAAAAATACCGACAACATTTTCACCTTTCTTGGCAACGGCTAATTTATCTTCACCTTCACCTTCGAAATCGACATCAGCATCCATAGCTTTAGCATTGTTAATAAACGCATCAGCTGAATCCATTTCATCTTTTTCGTCTTTAGCGGCTTCAGACATAACTTTCAATGTATCTAACATTAAAATGTCTTTAGCATATTCAGGGTTGTCACGAATTTCAATCGCTTCAACCAACTGCGCATTCTTCGTTGTAATTTTGTTTTCGAAGATTTTCTGCATTTTAGCAGCTTCATCAATCTTATGTTCGTTTTTAACAACAGGCAGTTCAACGCCCGCTGATTTCATTTCGAATAAAGATTCTTTACGTTTCTTCGCATCTTTCAAAGCTGAACGAATTTCATTTGTATCTGAAACAGCTTTGATTAAATCAGATGTAACGATACGCATGTTTTTGGCTTCAACGAAAGTAAATTTCTGATAGTTGACATCAGACAATTCTTCTTTGCAAGCAACGTTTTTAATCAGTTCACGAGCAATGTCGCAATCTTCAACCAAATATGAATTACGACCGTCCTGAACGACTAAATTTTCGCCTTCAGCACCTAAAATAACTTCTTCACCCATTAGGAATTTAGCATCTCCTTTACGGGTTTCCAAAGTCATATCTTCCATGACAATGAACTTGTCGTTTGTTAAGCCGTTAAGGGCTAATTTATTTTGAGCTTCAATTAAATGACGCATAATAAAAAAACTCCGGTTATTATGTTATTAACTACGCAATCACGGCTATACGAACATTAAAGTCCATCAACTAGGTGCCTTCGTAAAATATTTTACGGATTGCATGTCAACTAGATGAGTTTAATCAAATCAAACTCATTGCTATTAAGACCGTTAATTTATTATGTCAAATAAACATAAATTTATTTTGAACTGAAGTATTTATCAAAATTTTTCAAAACAAATTCTTTAACATTACTAATTTTCTGACCTGTCCTTTTTTGAATAGCTTCACAAACAGCTTTTAAATAAAGTCCATTTGTTTTTAAAGCTTTTGACAAACTTAAAGATTTTCCTTCTTTCTCATTGTCAATTGCTTTTTTAGCTAAAGACGACGATGCTTTTTCTAAAGGTTTGTCTTTGTTCAAAAAATCGTAACTGTCACTAGATTTTAATTGACCAATATCATTAGACACGCTATCAGCAATGTTAACAAGGTCATTAAAAATTTCTTTTTTCTTCTTAACGATTGTTGCCTTGTTTTCAGCGTTGTTAATGGTATCTGATTTCTTATCAATTTTCTTCTTCTCAATGTTCTTAAATAAATTCTTTTTGACATCTACTTTTCCCGCTGTTTGTACAGTTTTAGTAGAAGTTGCTTTCTCGATTTCTTGTTGAGTATATTTCTTAATTGCATCTTTTACCAATGCTTTGACATGTGGTTTGCTTGCAAAATCTTTTAACTTTTCTTCTGCACCATCAACATTGTTTTTAACATCAGAATAATATTTTAATAGGTTATTAAAGATTTCAGCATTTGATTTTAAAATATTAAACTGG
>CALAFU010000106.1 GCA_937891325.1 uncultured Candidatus Melainabacteria bacterium
CTCTGATAGATACAAATATTATACTTATCGTGGAAACTTACACATCTGTCAAGGTCAATTACAACACGCAGCAGGAGACTTTAAAAAGGCTCTAGAAAAAGCATACGAAGATGACCAAAGAAATATGACAAGATTCGAGCTTGCAGGTCTTTATACACAATTGAACAAGGACAATCAAGCTATTGATGAATATTTGAGACTAATTGACACTCACGAAGCTCCACTTGAAGCATACACTCAATTGTCTAAAATTTATATGAAGGAAGGTATTTTATCTAGTGCCGCTGAAATCCTAGAAAGAGCCATTAATGACGGGCATGATGACGAAGAAATTAAAAATAAATTAGCCGATATTTACATCGCAAATAACCAAACTGATGCAGCCTCAAAGGTTAGCTCTGACCCATTAGTTCAATTGAGATGTTTGATTGACGATGAAAAAATGGCTGAAGCAAAATCAAAAATTGATGAAATGCAAGATAAATATAAGAAAAATCCAAAATTCTTATCTCTTGTTGCTCAATACTATTACACAGAAAAGAAATTTGACGAGGCTCTTGAAGCTGTGAATGAATTTGCAAAATTTGATAAAAATTCACCTCTAATTTATCAAATGCGCGCTTTGATTTACGAAGAAAAAGGCGATTCTTACAATGAACACTACAATTGGGCAAAATATAATTTAGCTCGTGGAAACAAAGACGTTGCACTAAATGAATATATGTTTGCACTTCAACAAAAAGAAGATGACAAAGCGCTATTGCTTACAATTGCTGAATTGTTAGATGATATGAACGACAAAACTCACGCAATTGAATTTTATGAACGCTTGAGCAAAGTTGACTTAAATAATAAAAAAGCACTTGAAAGATTAGGCGAATTCCGCGAAAGCATTGGCGATTACAAAATGGCAATTGAATATTTTGAAAAACTTTACTGTTTAGATAACCGTAAAGCTAACGTTTTAAAATCTTTGGCAGTAGCTTATGAAAAGACTAAAAATCCTGTAAAAGCCGTTGAATTCTACAACAAATATCTTTCATCTTCTGCAATTGCAGACCAAGAAGTTGCTTCAATTAAAAGGAAACTTGAAAAGTTAGAAGGTCAAGCTAAGACTTATAACGAAGCCTCAACAGAAGACGAAGGCTTAATCGACAAGATTATGAGATTTTTTAACAAATAATTTTATTAACAAATTTGTTAACTAATGTAACAAAAAGTCCTGAAATCCATGCAAATATAGCAAAAATCATGGTTTTCAGGACTTTATATCTATGTAGGTTAAAATTATTTTGTGTAGAAATTATGGCAGTAAGTTCAATTAATTTAGCTCAAAACTTAATTACAAGTAATCGAAGCAACAATACTAACGTTGCCTTTAAAGGTGGCACTCCAGACTTGGACGCTTTGAAACAAAAGCAAGACGAATTTCGCAGAATGTCTGAACAAGCAGGTGAAAATGGTGGCGTTATTGGTAAAATTGGTAGCTTTGCCACAAAAGCTATTGGTGTAATTATTGCGTTTACTGCTACTAAAATCTGCTTGGATAAAGCAGCTGGTATGATTTCTGGTGCTGTGGGTAAATATTCAAATGCAGCAACACAAAAAGCCGTTGAATCTTTAAACAAAAAAGCAGCTGAAAAAACAGGTGAAGAGGCTGCAAAATTAGCAGAAAAAGCAACAAAATTAGCAGAAAAAATGGAAAAATCTAAAGTTGTTGCTGAAAAGATTCAAAATATTGCGGTAAATGTTGTAGCTGGTGGTGCGGCTATTGGCGTTGCTATGAAAGACTTTGGCTTAGTTAAGAAACAAGTTTCTGATAGTGCAGAAAATCTTGTTGAAAGATCTATTGACAATGCGAACGGTAACGACTATAATAGTAGTACATCAACTAGCAATGATTTTACTGTAAGCGATGACGAATTTTAGTGAAAACGCTTTAGGAGGCAAAGACAAAAATGATTAGACCGGTTTCAATGGCAGTTCCACGTGTAGCATTTAGAGGTGGCGAAGCAGGTATTGATAAAACCGTAGATGCAGTAGATAAAGCTCAAAAAGCATTGCAAACTATGAGTAACCTTACTGAAGGTGCTGATGAATTTAAGAAAAACATGAAAACAGATTCAGATGCTTATTCAGATGCAGTTACTGATACTTTGACAAAAGCTGCTGAAGAAAATAAAGCGTTGAAACCACTTGCAGAAGTTGCAAATTCAAAAGCTGGTAAAACAGTTGCTGATGTATTCGGTAAATTTACAGCATTTTGTACAAACTTAGCTAGTGCAGCTACAACAGTTTCTACAATTTCTAAATAATAATTTCAAGATTTTATAACAAAAAGAGGGTTGATAATTTCAACTCTCTTTTTTTATGCTAAAATTTTGACTATGGGGAATGATTTTACAGTAAAGAAAATTTTAGATAGCAATATAGAACAAGAATTGACAAATGTCGGTTTTGATAGTTTTTATGTGCATAAGGGGGCAAATAAATACAAATATTTGAACCTTAAAATTTTTGATTTGTCTTTACCTCAAGCAAATATTTTGAAGCAAACGGCTCTTACCGTTGGTGCTGATTGTGCC
>CALAFU010000107.1 GCA_937891325.1 uncultured Candidatus Melainabacteria bacterium
TTTAAGATACGAAATTATAAATTTTATATTTTAAAAAAAATAAATACAAAATATTCGGTTTTGCACTTGAAAGTTGTTCCACGGACTGCTATAATGACTAGACGGAAGAAAAAATGGAAAAAATAGAAAACACAATAGAAATTAACAAAAACGAAAATAATAATTATTCATAAAAGGACATAGAGGAGGAAACATGTCACAAGCTTTATACACATCAATGACAGGGTTGAACGTAGCTCAGCAGGCAATCAACGTAGTATCAAACAACGTAGCAAACATTAATACTACAGCTTTCAAATCAGCTGATGCTAGATTTGCAACTTTGTTCTCAAACACATTAACAGCAGGTAATGCTCCTTCAGCAACTGCAGGTGGTACAAACCCTAAACAAATCGGTTTAGGTGTAAAATTGGAAGCTATTACTAGAAACTTCACAATTGGTTCTTACTTATCAACAGGTAACTCAGACGATTCAATGATTTCAGGTCGTGGTTATTATACAGTAATGGACCCATCTGGTAACGTATTCTTAACTCGTGACGGTGGTTTCACTCTTGATGCTAACGGTGATATGATTACTGCAGCTGGTAACAAAGTTTTAGGTGCAGCAAGATTAACAAGTGAAGAAGCATCTCAAGTTCCAATTCACGTTCCAAGAGCAATCACTTCAACTGTTAGTGGTGCAGATCTAACTACAAAAACATTAGGTGAATTAAACAATGCTGAATTCACAGCCGGTATGTTAGATATGAATATTACTAGTGGTGGTGAACTTGCAAAAATTCAAGTTGAAATTACACAAGATATGATAGATGATTCTCAAAGTGTAAATGAACTTTGTGCAAAAATTAACGCAAAAATAGCTGATGCAATTGCTAACACAAATTGTGAAGCAACAGGTGCTCCTTTACAAGACCCACCAACAGTTACATTTAATCCTGGAACAGATGGTACAATCAAATTCAAGATTGAAAATGGTACAGATTCAACTGCTGAAATGCAATCTTCATCAACTGCAAACTTTGCAAAAGTTTTAAGTTTAGATACAGTGAAACTTTCTGATATGACCGCAAATCCAGATGGTCTTTCATCAAAAACTTTATCTTATGTGGTTCAAGTTGACCCTGAAGCCTCTCCTGACACAAGAACATCTTTATCAGGTTATACAATTGGTGCAGACGGTACTATTGAAGCATCATACGATAATGGTGACAAATTAACAGTAGTATTGAATGATACAACTCACGCATTTGAATTCCAATATGTAACAGCATCAGGTGTTTACATTCTTGGAGATGACGTTACAATGAACCCTAACGTATGTTCTGAAAGCAGTTTGGTAATGCAAATTGCAACAGTTACAAACGAAGCTGGTTTAGTATCTCAAGCAAGCAACTTATGGACAATCGGACCTGATACAGGTGATGTTTCTTACACAGTTGCAGGTCAAATGGGTACAGGTGAAATTGTAACAGGCGGTTTAGAAGGTTCTAACGTTGACCTTGCAAGAGAATTATCAAATATGATTGTTGCTCAACGTGCAATCAATGCTAACTCTCGTGTATTCGGTACAGCAAGTTCAGTATTAGAAACATTATCTCAATTAGGTAGATAATAAATTATAATTGGTAACGGGCGCTTTTAAAGCGCCCAATATCAAGTATAACTTGAGATCTTAATATTGTTAAGCAATGTTAACTATCTCAAAACATGCTGAAAGCATGATATATCATGGTTTCAGGCGTAACACGATAGGATAGGAAATAAAAAGTTGTCCTAATCATGAACAGGGTTTATAATAGATTTATGTTCATTCCTTAAAGGACATCTCTTGTAGAGGTTATACCTTATGGTTGAAAAAATTAAACAAGTTTTATCACAAATACAAGAGCAAATCGCACCTTATACACCAAATATAGTCGCAGTTACCAAGTACTTCGGTAGGGAAGCAATCCTAGATGCTTATCAAGTAGGGTTGAGAAACTTCGGAGAATCAAGAGCGGTAGAGGCAATAGAAAAGATTAACTCGTTACCAGAAGAAGTTAAAGCGAATTCTAAATTTCACTTTATCGGACATCTTCAAACTAACAAGGTTAACAAAGTAGTTAAAAACTTCGATGTTATTCATTCAGTTGATTCTTTAAAACTTGCTCAAGCCATTTCTGACGAAGCGGTAAAAGAAGGGAAAGTTCAAGATGTATTTCTTCAATTGAACAATGCGAACGAAGAACAAAAGTTCGGGTTCTCAAAAGAAGAATTGTTTGAAAACTTTTCACAAATCAAAGATTTAAAAGGTTTGAATGTTTTAGGTCTTATGAATATCGCTCCACTTGGGTTAAGTGAAAATGAATTAGATATACTTTTTGAAGATGTGAGACAAACTCAAAATGAATTAGTGAAAGAGTTTAACTGCGAATTAAAAGAGCTATCAATGGGTATGAGTCAAGACTATCAAATCGCGGTGCGACATGGAGCAACCATGTTACGTATAGGTAGAAAATTATTTAGTAATTAATATATTGGAGGACGAATTAGTGGCTATTACAGAAAAAATCAAAGGTATTGTAGACTTTTTAACACAAGGATT
>CALAFU010000108.1 GCA_937891325.1 uncultured Candidatus Melainabacteria bacterium
CGAATGGACAGAAATGTATAAAAATTATGCGCAAACTGCACGAGAAGAAGGTTTTGAAGATATAGCACAACACTTTGAACGTGTAGCAACGGTTGAAAAATTCCATAATGAACGTTATGAAAAAATCTTAAAAACAATGAATGACGGTGAAACCTTTAAGCGCGATAAAAAAGTTGTTTGGGAATGTGCAAATTGTGGTTATCACATTGTTAGCGAAAAAGCACCAGATACTTGTCCTTTATGTGCGCATCCAAAAGCATATTTTTTCAATAAGGAAGAAATTCTTTAATGTTTTGATTTTGCTGGCATGCAACCTGAATCAGCAGAGTCAATTTTGCCGTCAAAATCGTTATCAATTCCATCAAAACAAGAGCCAAGCGAGTCGTGAGATTCGCTTGCTGCGTTTTTAGTTAACCAAATATCTGGAATTTTCTTCCATAAATAATTGAAGAAATCCTTGTAGTACTTTGTTAAATATGGATTTTCAATAATCAAAACATTTTCGTCGTTTCGATTTTCACCACTTTTTGAAAAGTTCATTGAGCCGATTACAAGATAATTATCGTCAATAATTATGCTTTTTGCGTGCATTTTGCCAGCGTAATTTTCAGTTTTAACTAGAATATTATTTTTGCGCAAAGTTTCATGGGTTGTGTGCTGATTTCTAGCATTTGTAGCATCAAGAATTACTCTAACATCTACACCTCTTGCTTTTGCATTTATCAAGGCTTGAGTAAAGCGCTTGTGCGTGATTACAAAAGCTGGAATATAAATGTATTTATGTGCATTATTTATAAGCGGAATGATTTTGTCTGTAATTACTTTGTCAGTTGGTGAAAAGTAAACTGAAACAATAGACTCTCCAAGCAAAATGTTTTCTTTATGTTCAATTTTTGCTTTTTTGCCATGGAAATTGTTATTATACATTTGTTCAAATTCTTGTTCATATATATTTGCTATTTCAGGTGAATTTATAAGTACAATAGCGTTAGAATTAAATCCTGAAAGGTCGGTGAAACTAATGTTTGCAGAACCTGTTAAAACGGTCTTCTTGTCAAAAATAAAGAACTTATTGTGCATAATTGAACTTTGATATTGAGACTCACCATAGTCACCTTTGCTGTCTGGGATTAGCTTTGCAAGGTTAAAAGTGTCTGGATAAAAATTAGAACCTTTAGCGTTTACATCATAGACCATTCTAACATTTACACCTCTTTGTATAGCGTGTCGAAGTGCAGTTGTTACGTCTAAAACATCGGTATAGCCGTATAATGCCATATCAATACTTGAATTTGCGCTATTGATTTGTCTTACAAGTGTTGTGCAAAAATCAGTTGTACAGCGTTTATGTGGTGTTAAATTTGTTGTTAAATCAGTTAAGAATAATTTTATATTGCCTTGAGAAATTTTAAAACTTTGAGATGTAATCTTTTTTATAATAGCTTTTTCTTGAGCGTTTTTATCTTCTTTTTTAGGTGTTTTTACCTTTTTTACGACATCTTCGCAGAATTTGCAGGCTTTTGCAGTTTTAGGAATTTGACTTTTAGGTAAGATTACAGCATCGTGTGCCATTTGACCGTATTTGCAATTCAAGCGGTGATACTTGTCGCTTTTGTTGTTGTAAATTTTTAGTTGAGCTTTTTTTACTATTTCAACTTGCTTTTTAAAGACTTGCTCATTAATGGGCTTGCCGTTTTTAAGCGCGTAAGCAGAGGTGTTAATTGACTTTGAATAATCTTTTCCGTCAAAATGAATTTCGACCTCGCCATTTTCAAAAGATTTCACTTGAACGTGTTTTTGTTCTGCAAGAAGATTTTTAGCGTAAGTTTCTGCAAAAAATCCCATAGCTAAAGCGGTTTCTTCATCAATGCCAATAGCATCAGCAAGTTCTTTTTGAGTGTCGCTAACTTTTGAAGAAAAACATTCAACGTCTTTTACTGTCAAGGTTTCATTGCCGTCAATTTTTCCGTTGTTATTCAAGTCAATAGCAATGCTAGACGGTGAATATACTTTCAAAACCCTATAAGAGGTTTTTGTATATAAATTAAAGCCGACGAATAAAATTAATAATAAAACTATGATTGATAAACTAATGAGTTTTTTCATAATTGTTTTCAACTAACTCTCTGTATGTTGTGAATTCAAAGCCGTAGTTTTCGATTTTGAACTTCATATTTTGGTTTTGAATAATCTTGTATTCATCAACGTGACAAGGATAAGGGTGGAAAAGAGCTTCTACTACAATATCACTTTCGTTTTTGAATACTTCTAAGCCTTGTTCAACTGTTTGATTATCCATCATTCCTGTATAGCTTACACCTACAAGAAAATCGTTTGTTTTCAAGCCATATTCTTCAACAACTTTTTTATTTAAAATTGAAAAACTGTCTAAAAGTAGTACTTTTATTTGGTTTACAGGATATTTTAAATTAATATGTTTTGAAATGTTGTTTGTTAAATAAGGACGTTCAAATTGTGTTCTAACGTATGGAATACCATATTCTTTTGCAAGTTTGCAAGTTAGTTTAAAGATATTCGGAATTCCATGTGTATGTACGTGAGAATCAATGTGAGAAACTTTTGTGCAAGAAATTATTTTTTCAATTTGTGAACGAAATTCAATTTCTACCTGCTCCATAAACTTTTTATTAAAAGATTTTAATAAAAGTTGAATCCAACCATTGTTGAAGTTACCTTCTGAATCAGTTAATTCAGTTAGGGTTTCGTGTGGATTAATTGCCTTTCCTTCAATGATATTAAGATGAACTCCAACACACAACTTTGGACATTCAGGCATAATTTCATTTACGGCAGAATGAAAGGCTTCTCCGTTTGCGCAAAGGCTTGTAGAATGTAAAATTTCAGCGTTGTAACCCTCTACAATGGCACGATTAATGTCATTTGAAATTCCAAAATCATCTGCATTTAAGATAAATTTTTTATTATTCATAAAAATTCCTTGCCCTTGCTATAAAATTATTATAATATAAAAACAGAAAAGTTTATAAAAAGGAAACACGATGGAAAAACCTACTTTAGCAATAACAGTTCCTTGCTTTAATGAAGAATTGTGTGTTGAAAGCACAGTAAAGAGCTTATTTGAAGTTATTAACGATTTAATTAAAAAGGATAAAATTAAAGACAATAGCTTTGTGTATTTAATTGATGACGGTTCAAAAGACAGAACTTGGGAACTAATTTGTAAAATGCACGAGGAAAATCCTCTTGTAAAAGGTTTGAAATTCGTTAGAAATTATGGTAATCAAAAAGCTCACATCGCAGGACTTTTAGGGGTAAGAGACTTAGGTTGTGATTGTTGTGTTTCAATTGATGCAGACTTGCAGCAAGATCAATGGGCGATTGAAAAGTTTGTAGATGAATATATGAACGGTGCAGATATTGTTTCAGGTATCAGAAACAGTCGTGATACGGATACTTTTTGGAAAAAGACAACAGCTATTTGCTTCTACAAAATTATGAATTTGCTAGGTGTAAAAATTCCAATGAACCATTCAGATTATAGATTGGTAAGTCGCAGAGCCTTGAATATTCTTGCAGAATATCCTGAAAAACAAATATTTTTACGCGGTTTCTTTAATGAAATAGGACTAAAAACAGCTATTGTACATTTTGACGTAAAACCAAGAAAAGCTGGTGAATCTAAGTTTAATTATATGACTTTGTTGGGTTTAGCACTTAATGGTATTACTTCATTTAGTATTATGCCTCTTAGATTAATTGCCGTTTTAGGCTTTTTAATGGCTTTGTTCTCAATCGGTTTAGGTGTTGAAGTAATTTACGAAAAACTTATCCTTGATAATACTCCAAGCGGTTGGGCAACAATCGTAGTCTTACTTTCCTTCTTTGGTGGCTTGCAACTGTTCTGTATGGGAATCATCGGCGAATACTTAGGACAAGTATACAGAGAAGTAAAAGCAAGACCAAGATATATAAAAGACATAGAGCTAAAATAGCCTAAAATAAGGCTTTTATAATAAAAATATTAACTTTTGTAAACTCCATGTTTTTCAAAAAGGCAATTTTTTGAGAAAAAAATACTTTATATAAGCACGAGGTATATTACACACACAAAGGAGATATTTACAATGGCTAAAGTTTTAATTTCAATGCCTGAACAATTTTTAGATCAAATCGATGCAGTAGCTGGTAACGAAAACAGAACACGTTCTGAACTTATCCGCGAAGCACTAAGAACATATATTCACAGAAACACTAAATACAATGCTCAAGCAGCTAACAAAAACGCTGAAATCTTAGAAGCATTATTAGACTAATTTCTGTTGGCTTTATGCCAACGAAATTGGTTAACAAATTTGACGATTCTCGTGAATTCTTGAAGGAGTTAACAAGATAAGCAAGACTTTGATTACAAGCACGTAGCTTGATAAAACATTATAGGGAAAATGGAATAAGGAAAGTGCGAAAGTACAAAGTGTAAGTTAAAAATTTAGGTAGAAATAATTTTAAAGCGGTCATAAAGACCGCTTTTTATTTTGCAAATTTTGTTTATGTTTGATGTTTTGGGTTATGCATCTTTGCGAGAATTTTTAACTTGATCCATTAATTCAACAAATTCTTTTTCGTCCAAAGTTTCCATTTCAAGAAGCTTGTGAGAGATTGTGTCTAACATATCTCTGTTTTCTTCAAGTAATGTTTTAGCCAATTCATATTGTTCAGTTACGATTCTTTGAACTTCTTCGTCAATTGCAGCTGCAATTTCTTCTGAGTAATCTCGTTGGTGTCCGAAATCACGTCCCATAAATACGTGGTCTTCGCTCTTTCCGTAGGCTAAGTTGCCTAAACGTTCGCTCATACCGTATTTTGTAACCATTGAACGAGCCATTTGAGTTACTTTTTCTAAATCGTTAGATGCACCTGTTGTGATGAATTCTTTACCATAAATGATTTCTTCAGCAACTCTGCCACCTAAAGTCATTGCAATTTTGTCTAGCAATTGAACTTTCTTCAATGTTAAGTGGTCTTTTTCTGGAAGTACCATTGTAACCCCTAAAGCCATACCACGAGGGATAATTGAAACTTTATGTAATGGGTCACAGTTTTTAAGAAGTTTAGCAAGCAATGCGTGTCCAACTTCGTGATAAGCTGTATTTTCTTTTTCTTCGTCAGAGATAATACGGCTTTTCTTTTCTGGACCTGCCATAACTTTGTCGATAGCTTCTTCCAAATCGTCCATGTAAATTCTAGTTTTGTTATGACGAGCGGCAAGTAAAGCGGCTTCGTTCAATAAGTTTTGCAAGTCAGCACCTGTAAACCCTGGAGTACGTTTTGCCAAAACTTTTAAATCAACTTCTTCAGCTAAAGGTTTGTTTTTAGCATGAACTTTTAAGATTTGTTCTCTGCCTAAAATGTCAGGTCTGTTGATAACGATTTGTCTGTCAAATCTTCCCGGTCTAAGTAATGCGTTATCTAAAATGTCAGGTCTGTTTGTAGCAGCAATAACGATAATGTTAGTTGTTTCATCAAAACCGTCCATTTCAACAAGTAATTGGTTCAAAGTTTGTTCTCTTTCATCGTGACCACCGCCTAAACCAGCACCACGTTGACGACCAACAGCATCAATTTCATCGATAAAGATAATGCAAGGTTGATGTTTTTTAGCTTGGTCGAACAAATCTCTAACACGGCTTGCACCAACACCAACGAACATTTCTACGAAATCAGAACCTGAAATTGAGAAGAATGGAACGCCAGCTTCACCTGCAACGGCTTTAGCCATTAAGGTTTTACCTGTACCAGGAGAACCAACTAAAAGCACGCCTTTTGGAATTTTAGCGCCAAGTTTTATGTATTTTTCGCCGTTTTTAAGGAAATCAACGATTTCTTCTAATTCTTTCTTTTCTTCGTCAATACCTGCAACATCTTTGAACATAACTTTAACTTTGTTGTCTAAAAGCATTTTTGCTCTGCTTTTGCCGAAAGACATTGCTTGAGAACCGCCAGCTTGAAGACCTCTAGCCATAATGATTAAAAAGATGATGATGAAAATAGGTAAAGCTAAAGAGCCTAAAACGTGCATAAATTGTGCTGATTCGCTAGGTTTGCTAACTGCGATTTCAACGTCAGCTTCTTCAAGTTTTTTCATTAAAGTAGGGTCGTTAGGTGTAAGCACCTTGTATTGAAGTGTTGCAGAAGATTGTTGCATACCGTAAAGCATTGGCAAATCTTTTTTAACTTGTTTTTTAGGTTGAACTTTAGGGATAGCGATTAAGAAATCCTTGTCCATTTCAACCGACTTAATATCTCCTGCAGAAAGTTTTTGTAAGAAATTAGTGTATGTTAATTCTTCGGTTGTGGTAGAAGGTCCAGCAAAAAGCATTGAGATAAATGCAAGAACCATAATGCCAAGAATAATGTACATACCCATTGATTGACTTTTGTTCATTTTAATTCCTCTTGTGTGATAATACTTCAATGATATAACAATAATTAATATAAGGCAAGTTGTTTAGTGGATTAATATAAATTTATATTTTTATTTTTAAGGCTAGTATAATTTATATAAATAGTGTATAATGGATGATATAAACTGGAGTAAATGTGCACATAAGAAAACTGATACATAAGACAACTGCATTTACGTTGGCGGAAATGATGGTTATATTGACTGTCATGAGTGTTGTTATGGCTGCGACAATGCCAATTATTACAGCTCCAGATAGTGCGATTTTGAGCGGTGACGGCTCTAGTAATGAAGAACATTGGACTTACAGTAACACATTTAAAAGTATTTCAACTCCAAACTTTGTAGCGGTTGGTATGGCTCCGACCGTAAACACTCCGTCTGTTGGAACTGCTAGTTTGTTTGTGCAAAGACCTTCAAACTATGCTGGAACTCATATTTTGTTTACCTCATCACCAAATGGAACAACTGTTTATAATGCAGGACGCTTGAATATGGGCACTGCTGACAAACCTGTTGTTGCGTTGGGTGCTAGTGCAATGGAGCCAAAAGATAATAGCGCAAATCAAACAAAGAGTGTTGCTGTCGGCGATAGAACAATGTACCATGCAAATGCTATAAGTTCTGTTGCGATAGGCTCTAATTCTTTATATGAAGCAAATTCAACAAATTCAGTTGGTTTGGGTGCTCATTCTTTAGCAAGAGTTGCGGGTAGTAGAGACCTTACTCATAACAATACTGTTGGTATTGGTTATATGGCAGGTGCTTACGATACTACAAATGGCGCAATTACGGTTACAAAAAATGTTAATATTGGCTATATGGCTGGTTATAACGGCGGTTTGAGCTTTAATACAAACATTGGTTATCAAGCTGGGGCTTTAACTTTAGGTTCTAACAATGTAAATATTGGCGATGTTGCAGGTTTTAATGCGCCAGCGACAACAAATAACGCAACAAATATTGGTCGTAGAGCTGGCTCTGCTCTTTATGCTGCAACTTATCAAGATTCGTGGCAAAATACTTATGCGAATAAGCACGTAGCCTTAGGGGATCACGCATTGGCTGATTTAAAAGCCGGTGCTGATGAAGTTGTTGCAATTGGTTCTTATGCTGGTTATAACCTTCGCGGTGATACTAAAGGTGCGGTGTTTGTTGGACACAAAGCTGGTTATGAAATTCAACAAGGTAATCCAAATAATTATAATATAGTTGCTATTGGTAATTATGCAAACTATAGATCTTCTAATACGGCTGTTGCAATTGGTTATAGAGCAGGCGCTTTTTACAATCTATCTTCAACATCTACTTACGCAGGAAATGGTAGAAGTTCAAGACAGAGTGAGAAAACTTTGAATGAGGTTGCAATTGGTTATAGAGCCGGTGAAGTAAAAAGTAATAGTTCAGTAACTTCGTACGGCAATATTATGATTGGTCAACAATCTGGTGCTATTTTGAATAGTGCTTTAACTTCGGCATCAGTTATTAATAGTATTTGTATTGGTAATGAATCTTGTGAAGACGGCACAAATGTTTCGTATAGCCTTTTGTTAGGTAAATATGCATCAATTGCTCCAACTGTTGGTTCAGGAAAAAAAGGTGCATCGTTCAGTATTTTGGCTTTTGAATGGCCAAATCGTAACTATCAACACTCGCAAACAACAAATATGGGCATGAGCAAAATTGAAGGTAATAGCGTGATGCATTTCAGTAGTTCAGATGCTCACAATTACGGACAAATGATTATTGCTCCGGTTTCGCAGTCAGATGGAGGTTCTTATACTTCTTCTGCAATTATCCTTGATGCGACAAATCTTTATGGTCCAACTTCAAAACCAACAGGTTATACATCTAGTGACAAGTCATTAAAAGAAAATATTCACCCGCTTAAGTATTCATTAAAAGATTTGGGTGGCGTGAATATCTATGAATACAACTATATAGATGAACCAAGCACTCGTAGAATAGGGGTGATTGCTCAAGAATTGATGAAGATTATACCAGAGTCAGTTGTTTCTTCTGATAAAAAAGGATATGTTATAAATCCGGATTGGGTATTTTATCCTGTTATCAATGCAATAAAAGAATTAGACAAAACAGTAGAATCTTGCAAGGCTACATTAGTTGCCTATGCAAATGAATATAAAGCGTTATCAGAAAAAATGAAAGTGTTAGAAGCTGAACAAAAACAAATAGAGAAAGAAAGAAAATCTTTAGAAAAACAAATAAACAAGGCATACAGAAAAGCAGAAAAAATGGAGAAAAGTGCATAGATGAAATTCAAGCCTAACAACTTAATAGCATTCACACTTTCGGAAATGATGATTGTACTTTTAATCGTCAGTGTAATTTCTGCTGCAACAATTCCAACAATTACTCAAAAAAAGCAAAAACCATACCAAACTTCTGACTCTACGGTGGTGACAGATGGACTATGGCAAAGCGATAGATTTGGTGGTATTTTTACAAACTTTAGTAAAGATGATAAAACTCAAACGATTGTAGTTGGTAAAGATACAAAAAACTTTACGGCAGACACAAAAAATCAATATAGAAAGGCATTCGCAGTTAGTTATACTCCTACGTATGCGGATGTGGCATTAATATTACATAAAGACCAAAGTACTTTAACTAATAATGATGATAGAGGTCAAGCTATATTTTATGAATCTGGCAGATATGTAGGCTCTTTGTCTATGGATAAAAAATTGAATGTATTGTTAGGTGCTAATGTAATGACACATAGTATCGCTGGTGCCAGCCTAATGGGATATAATGTAATGATGGGTTATTATGCAGGTTATGCAAATAATAATGGCGGATTACCAGGATGGAATGTTGTTATTGGTGAATATGCAATGGCAAATCAAGTGTATAATGAACCCAGTGTTGTTGCAATAGGTAAGTATGCAGCATACCATAGCGCTTTCGAAAGTAATAATGTAAGCATTGGTGAATGTGCAAATTCAAATGTGTGCTATGGACCTGTTAAATATGCAAATTTAGGTTCTAAGTCTAAACCAACTGCGTGGAATGTAGCAATAGGTTCTATGGCAGGCAGGCTTGGTTATAGAACAAGTACCTCAAGTGACGATAATATCCAAATTGTAAAAAATAATGTAAGTATAGGATATTATTCTGGTAACTATGGATATGGACAAACCGGTAATTATGGTCGAGATATGCAAATGGACAATGTTGCTATTGGTGTATATTCAGGCTTAAACAATCATTATGCTAATACTGTAAATATTGGTTACTTTGCCGGAGGCAGTATTGCTTCTGCTTCAGCAGGTTATACAGCAATAAAGGAAAACAATATCAATATTGGTAATTATGCCGGCGCAAATGATGACATCGGAAATTATTTTGCCGGAGTAACGCTGTCTTCTGTAGGTCAAAATATTAGTATTGGTAACTATGCTGGGTTTAGTCGAATAGGACTATCAAGAAGTTTGTTTGCAGGTTCTTTTGCCGGTGCAAATTCAAGAGGTCATGCAAGTGTTGTTACAGGTGTTTCATCATCTACAGGTATAGGGTTCTATGCGATGTACAGTTCTGCAACCTCTGATACAACTGCAATTGGTGCTTATGCTGGTTTTAGTTCATCAGGAGTTAAAAACCTTTACATTGGTCGTAGAGCAGGATTTTTTAATCAGGGCGCAGGTTCAAACTTATTCATTGGATATGGCGCAGGTGCAAATTCATCTATAAGTAATACAATTGCAATTGGTTATGAAGCTGGAAGATGGTCGTCTAGTGGTTATAATAACGTATTTATAGGTTATGGGGCAGGCCATTTTGGCTCAACAAATATAACAGGAAACAATAAATATGTAATTCTTCCTTATTCATCAAGTTCAGTTATATCTGATACAGGAAACAAATTTAGTGCAACATCAACAAGACCTCAAATGATTATTGGTTCTGGATATGGTTACCCTGGAGGACCTTCTTTTTCAAATACAATAATGATGCTATATGCGAGCAAAGTTTATACTCGCCAAGCAAATATGACAGCTTATCTATCAGATAAAAGAGCGAAAGAAAATATTGTTCCTTCAAAGTATGGCATAAATGTAATTCGTCATTTGAACACATATACTTTTAACTTTAAATCTGACAAAACAAAGGCTTTGCAAGTTGGTCTTATTGCTCAAGAAGTTCAAAAATATATTCCAGAGGCGATTAAAACAAATGTTTATACAGGCAAATTGATGATAGATTTTGATTGGATATTATTCCCTGTTGCAAATGCTATCAAGGATGTAGATGCTACATTAACAGCAATTCAAAAAGATTTGATTGCTCAAGCGAAAGATTTAATCTCTCTTGAAAAAAGAGTTGATAAATTAGATAGAAAAGTGTCTAAAAACTTAGGTAAACAAGAAAAAATACAAGCAAAACTAGACAAGGCAAGAGATATAGTTAATAACATGGAGACTAAGTAAATTTTATGAAGAAAAAATCCTTTAAAAACTACATAGCATTTACTTTAACCGAAATGACAATGGTACTTTTGATTATGAGTATTATTGCCGCAGTTTCGGCTCCACTTGTAAAACACGCAGTTTCTGACGTTGTTAGCTCTTCAGTTGCTGAATCTTCAGGACTTTGGAAAAAAATATCTAGTTTATCGGGTATTTTTTATTCAAGTGTCGGAAACGGTATAGTTTCAATCGGAACAATCCCTGGAGGTGAATCAATAAATTACGGTTTTCCTGCAATGATAATTCAGTCAAATGGTGGTGATTTAAATGATTACTATGCACAAATTGGTACATACGCTGGTTCATTTAGTTTTGCAGAATATCCAGGAAGATTAGCCTTGGATAGGTACAATAATATATCTGCTGGCTCTAATATAATTTCTAACATCAATAAACCTTCTTATGGAAAAATTACAATGGGAACTTCTATTGGTTACCGCAGTTCTTCTTATGACCCTACTTCAAGCAAAACAAATACTGCAAATCAAGCTGTAATGATGGGTGTATCGGTATTAAACCTTCCTTACGCATCAGCAAACCATTCAATACTTATAGGTCGTAATCTGTCTGGGACGTATTATGAGGCTAATCCACTTCAAGTATTTAACAGTTTTGATGATGCTATTGTTATTGGTCAAGATAGTGGTTCAGTTTCCTCTGCTTCAGATGGTTTATTTTATGCAACCGGTTCTGTAAATATAGGTACAACTGTTGGTCAGTTGAATGTACAAAATTTATACAATGTGAATATTGGTAATATTGTTTCGTGGTGGGGAGACAAACAAACTGGTAATGTTAATATTGGTTCATTTTCAAACAGTTCTGTAAGTACAGGCTCGTCTGGTTTTGATAATACCGGAAGTGTCAGCATTGGTAGATATGCAGGAGCATACGATCCAACAGTAGATGATGTTGGGGATATTATAGTTACAGGTGCTGGCAATTACGGTAATGTTTTTGTCGGAAAATTTGCTGGTTCATATCTGTCAAAGGCTTATAAAGCTTCTATAACAAATGGTGGAAATAAGTATGCCCGTCGTAACACTATTGCTATTGGTTTAAATACATTAGCATCAGCTTGGCAATATGAAAAGCTTACAGGTGTTAATAGGCAACAAAATACTTCATTAAACCTAATTCTAAATAGTTCTCAATCTCCAATTTCAACACAAGTTTTGGCGAGTGATATCGCAATTGGTGCTTTTGCGGGTAACAATTTTATGGCTCCTTTTGGGGTTAATGGCTATAACAATGCAACTCCTTATGCAAATCATAATGTGATTTTTATTGGAGCTTATGCTGGTGCTGATGCTATTCCTTATTATTATTTGTCGGAATATTATGGTCCAAGTGGAAGTCCTTCTGAAGGAAATCATTCATTATACGGTACAATAGCAGTAGGACAATTTGCTGGTTACAGAATGGGTCGTTCTCGTATTGCTAACGATGATGACGAAGGTATAGGACAAGAAACTGATAATTCTATAATGTTGGGCTATTATGCTGGTTATTCAAATAAATTGCCATCAATTATTGCTGTTGGCTCTTATGCTGGTAGCACGACTAACTTTGATGAAGGTTTTAATGGCTCATCAGAACATGAAAATACAAATATTTATATAGGTGAATTTGCAGGATATAGGTCAAAAGGTCGTGCAATAGGTATTGGTAAATATGCTTGTTCAAGCGTTTGGGGAAGTGCAATGATGTGTTTCGGCAATTTCCCTTATGCTATGATGGGCGGAAAAATTACAAAGTCTGACGGAACTCAATCACCATTCACTATAGGCTCAGCTTGGGGTGAACGTGGAAATCCTTATACTGCATATTTTTATGCGGGAGCTGGAGCTGGTCAGGAAAGCGACTTGATTTTAGCCGCAAAAAATGTTTATTCTAGAACAGGTGCATTGACTTTAGTTACTTCTGATGCGCGTTCTAAACGTAAAATATCTTTAGCACCTTATGGTATAAAAGATTTTAGAAAGTTTAATATTTACAATTTTACTCTAAAATCAGACAAAACTCACGAAAAGCATATCGGGGTTATTGCTCAAGAATACGCAAAAGCCTTCCCTCTTGGTTTAGACAAAAATGGCAAATATTATTCTGTAAAACTTGATTGGCTATATTACTCTATGATTAATGCAATCAAGGATTTAGACAAACTTGTTCAGGAGTTCCAATCTAAATTAGATGAATATGTAAATAACTTTGAATCCGTAAAATTCAGAATAGAAACTCTAGAACAACGTATTGATGCTGAAAAAGAAATTAATGCAAACATGCGCAAAGAACTAGAACAAGTTAACGCTGTATTGAATGCAAAGAAGAAATAAAATATTTCTAGAGACTATAAGGCTTTAAGACAATAAGACTGTAAGTCATTTATGATTAAAATGACATTTTAATTGTAGTACGACTTATCGTCTTATAGTCCTATAGTCTTAAAAACTTTTTAACATGCAGGGGTTGACAGCCTATGCCCGATTACCAAACGATTTGACCGATTGTTTTTTTTAATTGTAAAATTTTATTAAGCATATTTTTAGTCAATTTTTTATATTAATTGACTATATTATTTGATGTGTTACGATTTACTAGCATGCATTTGATTTTATATTTTATACAAATAGCCCAAATGTAAAGAAAAATTAAGACGTACGTACACAATAGAATAAAGAACGAGGTTAATTTAATGTCGACTCAATTTGCTAAAAGAAAAACACCAATGGGTATTCCGGCAACTAATCTGGATTATTTACCCGACTTAATTGAAGTGCAAAAAAAATCGTTTGAATGGTTTTTAAAGGAAGGCTTAAAAGAAGAATTACTTGCTTTCTCTCCTATTAAAGACTATACAGGTAGATTAGAATTACACTTCTTACCAAACTACACTTTCGATAATGCAAAATACACTATCGAAGAAGCTAGAATTCACGATGCTACTTACGCTAAGCAATTACGCGTTATGGTTAGACTTGTAAACCGTGACTCTGGTGAAATTAAAGAACAAGAAGTTTATATCGGTGATATTCCGACTATGACTGACAAAGGTACTTTCATTGTTAACGGTGCTGAACGTGTTATCGTTTCTCAAATCGTTCGTTCTCCTGGTGTTTACTTCAAACGTGAAGTTTCTCCAACAGGTAAACGTTTATACAATGCAACTGTTATTCCAAACCGTGGTGCTTGGATTAAAATCGAAACAGATTCTAACGACTTAGTTTACGTTAAAATCGACAAGAACAGAAAAATCTTAGCTACAACTTTATTGAAAGCTATGGGCTTGTCAGTTGCTGAAATGGAAGCATCTTTCACTCACTTCGAATTCTTGAAAAAGACTTTAGAAAAAGATACAGCTGAAACTACTGATGATGCTTTAATTGATGTTTACAAAAAACTTAGACCTGGTGATCCTGCATCAGCTCAAGGTGGACGTCAAATCATTGAAGCTCGTTTCTTTGATGAAAAGAAATACGACATCGGTCGTGTAGGTCGTTATAAATTAAATAAAAAATTAAACTTGAATATCGCTGCTTCTCAAAGAACTTTGACTATTCAAGATATCGTTGCTTCTATCGAATACTTAATCAACTTAACTTATGATGAAGGTACAGTTGATGATATCGACCACTTAGGCAACAGACGTGTTCGTTCAGTTGGCGAATTGTTACAAAACCAATTCAGAGTTGGTTTAAGCCGTATTGAACGTATCGTTAAGGAAAGAATGACACTACAAGATAGTGAAACTCTTACTCCATTAAACTTATTAAATACAAAACCATTAGTTGCAGCATTAAAAGAATTCTTCGGAAGTTCTCAATTATCTCAATTCATGGACCAAATCAACCCATTAGCTGAATTAACTCACAAAAGACGTATTTCAGCTTTAGGACCTGGTGGTTTGATGAGAGAACGTGCTGGTTTCGCAGTTCGTGATATTCACCCTTCTCACTACGGTCGTATTTGTCCGATTGAAACTCCTGAAGGTCCAAACGCAGGTTTGATTGGTTCTTTAGCAACTCACGCTAAAGTTAACGATTATGGTTTCATTGAATCACCATTCTTCGTTGTTAAAGACGGAAAGGTTACTGATGAAGTAGTTTATATGACTGCTGACGAAGATGAAAACTATCGTTGTGCTCCTGCTGACGTTGAACTTAATGAAGATAGAACATTCAAACACGCTCAAGTTCCTGTTCGTTACAGATCTGAATTCGTAATGAGTGAATCTTCAAAAGTTGACTACGTTGGTGTTTGCCCAATCCAAATCATCTCTGTTGCGACATCAGTTATTCCATTCATTGAACACGATGATGCCAACCGTGCATTGATGGGTTCAAACATGCAACGTCAATCAGTACCTCTTTTAATTACTGAAAGACCAAGAGTTGCAACAGGTATGGAAGCTAGAGCTGCTAAAGACTCTGGTATGTTGATTGTTTCTGAATACGACGGTGTCGTTGAAAGAGTAGTTGGCGAAGAAATTACAATTAGAGATACAGAAGGTATTCCACACGTATACCAATTAATGAAATATGTAAGAAGTAACCAAGATACTTGTATTAACCAAAAGCCAATCGTTAGAGAAGGCGACAAGGTTAAAGCAGGCGATGTAATCGCAGACGGTGCATCTACTTGCGGTGGTGAACTTTCATTAGGTAAAAACGTTTTAATCGCTTATATGCCTTGGGAAGGTTACAACTTCGAAGATGCTATCTTGTTATCAGAAAGATGCGTTCACGATGACATCTTTACTTCAGTTCACATTGAAAAATTAGAAATCGATGCAAGACAAACAAAACTTGGACCAGAAGAAATTACTCGTGAAATTCCGAACGTTTCAGAAGAATCTTTAAGACACTTGGATGAACGTGGTATTGTTCGTATCGGTGCAAGAGTTTATGCAGATGATATTTTGGTAGGTAAAGTTACACCGAAAGGTGAATCAGAACACCCACCAGAAGAAAAATTATTAAGAGCAATCTTTGCTGAAAAAGCAAGAGATGTAAAAGATAACTCATTAAGAGTTCCTCACGGCGAAGGCGGTAGAGTTCTTGATGTTAAGGTATTTGACAGAGAAAAAGGTGATGAATTGCCACCAGGTGCAAATACAGTTATCAGAGTTTACATCGCTCAAAAACGTAAAGTATCAGTAGGTGACAAACTTTCAGGTCGTCACGGTAACAAAGGTATCGTATCAAGAATTCTTGCAAAAGAAGATATGCCATTCTTACCAGACGGTACTCCTGTAGATGTTGTATTGAACCCTCTAGGTGTTCCTTCTCGTATGAACGTAGGTCAAACTTACGAACACTTGTTAGGTTTAGCATCTTACTTGACTAAAGACTACTACGCAGCTCCATCATTTGATGAAAGATATGGTAAAAACATGTCTGAAAAAGTAACAAAAGAAGAATTGTTACGTGGTATCAAAGAAACAGGCTGTGATTGGGTTGGTGAAGACGGTAAAGTTCGTTTAATCGACGGTAGAACAGGTGAACCATTTGATGAACCTGTTGCGGTTGGTTTGACTTACTTCTTGAAACTTGTTCACTTAGTAGATGATAAAATCCACGCTCGTTCAACAGGTCCTTACTCATTAGTAACACAACAACCTTTAGGTGGTAAGGCTCAATTCGGTGGACAAAGATTCGGTGAAATGGAAGTTTGGGCTCTTGAAGCTTACGGCGCAGCTTATGTACTTCAAGAAATGCTTACAATCAAATCCGATGATGTTAACGGACGTAATAGAGCGTACGAAGCAATCGTTAAAGGTGATAACATTCCAAGACCTGGTATTCCAGAATCATTCAAAGTACTTGTAAGAGAATTACAAAGTATCGGTTTGGATATTACGGTAGCTAAGAAAGACGGTATTGAAGTTGACTTAATGAGCGATATGGACGACTTAAGAAAAGCTGCTCCAAAACGCACATTATCAGATATTGATTCAGAATTGTTGAATATCAACTTCTTTGAAACACCAACAACTTTCGGAGATATATAATCCGAACCAACGTAATTAGACAATAAACTCAACAAAAGGAGAAATTATAAATGTCAACAAGTATTGATTATTTTGACTATATACGAATTAGTATTGCGTCACCAGAAAGAATTCTAAAATGGTCTTATGGTGAAGTTACTAAACCGGAAACAATTAACTACCGTACATTAAAACCAGAACGTGACGGTCTATTCTGCGAAAGAATCTTTGGACCTACAAAAGACTGGGAATGTTATTGCGGTAAATACAAAAGAGTAAGACACAAAGGTATCATTTGTGAACGATGCGGTGTTGAAGTTACAGATTCAAAAGTACGTCGTCACAGAATGGGACACATTAAACTTGCAGCTCCTGTTTCACATATCTGGTTCTTGAAAGGTATTCCATCTTACCTTGGCTTACTTTTAGATATGACTCTTAAAGATTTAGAACAAGTAATTTACTTCAACAGCTATGTTGTTATTGACCCAGCTGAATCTGAATTTAAAAAATTACAACTTCTAAACGAAGAAGAATATGAAGATTACATCATGGAACATGAAGATTCTGAATTAAAAGTTGGAATCGGTGCTGAAGCAATCAAAGAATTGTTAGGCGAAATTGATGTTAAAGGCTTAGCTGAAGAAATCAGAAATGAATTAGCTGGCGGTGTAAACTCAGTTCAAAGAAAAGGTAAATTAATTAAACGTCTAAGATTATTAGACTCATTAATTTCAAGTGAAACTGACCCAACTTGGATGATTATGGATGTATTACCTGTAACTCCTCCTGACTTGAGACCTATGGTTCAATTAGACGGTGGTCGTTTCGCAACATCTGACTTGAACGATTTATATAGACGTGTAATCAACAGAAACAACCGTTTACAAAGATTGTTAGAAATGGGCGCTCCTGAAATCATCGTAAGAAACGAAAAACGTATGTTACAAGAAGCAGTAGATGCCTTAATTGATAACGGTCGTCGTGGTAGAACAGTTGTTGGTCCAAACAACAGACCATTGAAATCATTATCTAACATTATTGAAGGTAAACAAGGTCGTTTCCGTCAAAACTTGTTAGGTAAACGTGTTGACTACTCAGGTCGTTCAGTAATCGTAGTTGGTCCATCATTAGAATTGAACCAATGTGGTTTACCAAAAGAAATGGCAATCGAATTATTCAAACCATTCGTTGTTAATAAATTGATTGAACGCGGTTATGTTCAAAATATTAAATCTGCTAAGAAGAAAATCGAACGCTCAGAAGCAATCGTTTGGGATATCTTAGAAGAGGTAATTGATGGACACCCTGTAATGTTAAACCGTGCCCCAACTCTTCACAGATTAGGTATTCAAGCATTTGAACCAAAACTTGTTGAAGGTCGTGCAATCCAATTACACCCACTTGTATGTACAGCGTTTAACGCCGACTTCGACGGTGACCAAATGGCTGTTCACGTACCATTGAGTATTGAAGCACAAACTGAAGCTAGAATGTTAATGTTAGCAACTAACAACATCTTAGCTCCTGCAACAGGTAAACCTATTATCACACCATCTCAAGATATGGTTATGGGTATGTATTATTTAACTCTTATTAAAGATGAAAATATGGTACCTTCAAAATACTTCTACAACTTCCAAGACGCTATTGCCGCTTTAGAAGCAAATGTTATCGACTTACACGATAAAATCTACGTAAGAGATGAACACGGCAAACGTATTGAAACTACAGCAGGTAGAATTATTTTCAATGAAGCAGTAAGAAACGCAGTTTTATAATTAATAAAGGTAAATAAAAAAATGACAAATATGTATACAACACAAAAGAAAACAGTAGATTTCATTAATAAACAAATGGATAAAGGTGCATTGAAAAACTTACTTGCACAAATCTATCTTGAATTTGGTGGTGCAAAAACAGCAACATTGGCTAACACTTTGAAAAACTTAGGTTACCATTACGCTACAAAATCAGGCGTAACAATTTCAATTTCAGATTTGTCAGTTCCACCAATTAAACAACAATTATTGAAAGAAGCTGATGAAGAAATCGAAAAATCTACAAAAAGATACTTGAAAGGTGAAATCACAGAAGTAGAAAGATATACAAAGGTTATCGATACTTGGTCTGAAACAACAGCTAAGTTGACAGAGCAAGTAGTTAAAAACTTTGATAGATTGAACCCTGTTTACATGATGGCGTTCTCAGGTGCCAGAGGTAACTTATCACAAGTATCACAATTGGTTGGTATGCGTGGTTTGATGGCTGATGCGCAAGGTCAAATCATCGACTTACCTATCCGTTCAAACTTTAAAGAAGGTCTATCAGTTACTGAATACATCATTTCATCATACGGTGCTCGTAAAGGTTTGGTAGATACAGCGTTAAAAACAGCCGACTCTGGTTACTTAACAAGACGTTTAGTTGACGTTGCTCAAGATGTTATTATTCGTGACCACGATTGCCACGGTAAAAAACATATCAAATTAAGAGGTATTTATGATGGTGATACTTGTATCGTTCCATTAGTAGATAGATTATTAGGTAGAACTATTGCACAAGATATCGTTGATGCTGATGGTAAAGTTGTTGTTGAAAACAATACAACTTTAGATAGAAAAGACATCAAGAAAATTCAACGTTTAGACGAAAAAATCTGGGCTGAAATTGAAAAAGAAGGTTTAGATGTTCGTTCTGGTTTAACTTGTGAATTAGAATATGGTGTTTGCCAAAAATGTTACGGTTGGGCAATGACAACTCAAAAATTAGTTGATGTTGGTGAATCAATCGGTATTATCGCAGCTCAATCAATCGGTGAACCTGGTACACAGTTGACAATGAGAACATTCCACACAGGTGGTGTATTCAAAGGTTCTGGTGCTATGAAATATGTTAAAGCCGATGAAGCTGGTGAAGTTGTGACTGACTTAAAAGGTAAAACACAAGAAGAAAGAACTCGTCACGGTGATGTTGTTCAAAAATCTATGTTAGAATTTGATATTGAAGTAAAAGGTGCTAAATCTTCTAAAAAATATCACATTCCAACAGGTGCTAGAATTATGGTTCAAAAAGACGATAAAGTTGCTAAAGATGACAATATCGCAATTTACGAACCTGTATCACAAGGGGACGGTTCTCGTTTAACTGAAAAAGCTACAAAGGATATTACTTCTGATTTATCAGGTGAAGTTGTTTACCAAAACTTTACAGCAGATGAAAAGAAAGATAGACAAGGTAACGTTTCTAGAACAGCTAACAAGAGCGGTGTTGTTTGGGTTCTTGGTGGTGATGTTTATAACTTACCAGGTGGCTCAAAAGTTCAAGTTAAAGACGGTCAAGCTATTAAAGAAGGCGAAAAACTTGCTGAAACTTCAACAATTTGCGAACACGGTGGTGAAGTTAGAGTTGGCGAAGACCTAGTTATTGAAGAAGTTAAATTTGAAGGTAAAAAAATCAAGAAGATTGTTTCTGGTAAAGAATTAACAATCGTAATTGCATCAATTATGCCATCAAATGCTTCATTTGAACAAACTAAAAAAGAACAAATTTGGACAGTAAATAAAACAGGTGAAAAATATATCGTTAAATCTCCTGTTGATACAACAGTTGAAAACGGTATGATTATCGCTGAATTAATTAGTGATGATTGTTCAGTAGCTTCATCTGGTGAAATTAAATACGTTGATGTTGAAGTTGATGAAAATCAAATCATTACAAAAGCAGGTGACGTAGTATTTATTCCAGAAGAAGTTCACCAATTAAATAAAGAATCAACATTGAAAATGGTTGAATCTGGTACTCACGTTACAGCTGGTACTGAAATTGTGAAAGACGTATACTGTCACTTAGACGGTATCGTTGAAATTAAAGAATACAATGATGTAATCCACGAAGTAACAATCAGACCTGGTGAAATTCACCAATTAGCAAATGTTTCAGAATTGAAAGTTGAAGAAGGCGAAGTTATCAAGAAAGGTACTCTAATTGCTGATGGTATCAAGGCTAAAGAAACTTCAATTGTAACAATTATGGATTCTGAAATGGACGATTTGGACATCGAAGACTTAGATGAAGAAATTGATACAACAATGAATCTTGAAGAAGATAACATTGCAAATCAACCAATTCAAATCTTAGTAAGACCTGTTCAAGTTATCAAAATTGAACCTAAAGACGTATCAATTAACTTCAACTCAACAGATGAATTAATTGATATCGTTCCTGTAACTCAATTACAATATAAAGACGGCGCTAGAGTAAGAAACTTAGACGGTGCTACTTTAGTTAGAACAAGTTTAGTTCTTCAAATGCAAGGTTATTTATCACACTTAAAAGGTATGGTAGAACTTAACGAAAAAGGAGAATTAAAAATTGTTGTTCTTGATAAGTTAATCGTTCGTCGTGAACTTGAAGGTAATTCTAAATTAAATGATTCATTACAAACAGAATTATTAGTTAAGAATGGCGAAACAATTGCTCCAAAAACACCTGTTGCTAAAACTTGTGTATTAGCATTAAATGACGGTGTTGCTTCTATCAAGAATGAAAGTGAAGATGCTAGAAGATTGTTATTAGTTTGCGATAACTATGAAGAAAAAGTTAAAGTAAAAGCTAAAGCAGTTGTAAAAGCAGGTCAATTCATTAAACAAGATGACTTATTAACTGAAGATGAAGCTGATAGAGCTCCTGTTTCAGGTCAAGTAGTAAGTGCTACAAAATCTGAAATCGTAATCAGAACAGGTCGTCCATACTTAATCAGCCCAGGTACAATGCTTCAAGTAGCTCAAGGCTCTTTGGTATTACGTGGTGATATGCTTGTTACGTTGGTATATGAAAGACAAAAAACAGGTGATATCGTTCAAGGTCTTCCAAAAGTAGAAGAATTACTTGAAGGTAGAAAACCAAAAGATTGTGCTATCTTAGCAGAATACGATGGTACACTAATCATTGAAGAAGATGAAGCTGGTGGTTTACCAAAATTATACTTGGAATCTGAAGAAGGTGATAAAACTGAAATCAAATATCCAATCGATTTGAAACCAATTGGTACAAGTGGTAATAAAATTAAGAAAGGTCAACCTTTAACAACAGGTTCATTAAATCCTCATGATGTTATGAGATTATGTGGTCCTGAAGTTGCACAACAATACTTAGTAGACGAAGTTCAACGTGTATACCGTTCTCAAGGTGTAGAAATTGCTGATAAACACGTTGAAATCATTGTTCGTCAAATGACTAAGAAAGTTAAAATTGTTGATGCTGGTGATACAAACTTATTACCAGGAGAATTGGTTGAAGTTCAATTGTTTGAAAAAGAAAATGAAGCAGTTCAAGCTAACGGTGGTCAAGTAGCAACTTGTGAATACATGTTGTTAGGTATCACAAAAGCATCATTGAACACAGAATCATTCATTTCAGCAGCTTCATTCCAAGAAACAACAAGAATTCTTACAGAAGCAGCAGTTGACGGTAAGAAAGACTTATTGAGAGGTTTGAAAGAAAACGTTATCATTGGTCGTCTAATCCCTGCAGGTACAGGTTTCTACCACTTAACTCACGCTAATGAAGAAAAAGATAAAGAGGCTCAAAGACGAGCAGCTCAAAGAAATCAAGCTAGAAAACCTTCTGCAATTCTAGAAGAAATTGAAGGTATGTTTGGTGCTCCTGAGTTCTCAGTTGATGACGAAACTATCGGTTAATCCGAAAAGATAAATTAAATAAGGCGGTTTGAGTTTACTCAAACCGCCTTATTTTTGTAAATAAAAAGAGGAATTATAAAAATAATTCCTCTTTTTAACTAAACTCCTGAACCTTTAATTTCTATCTTTTTAAGCCTTTGTTCAATCTTTCTGTACCATTTTAATGGTTGTTGGAATAAGGTTTCATAAGCATCTAACTTGCCTTCTGCAATTTCTTTAAATTGATTATCACAAGCCTTAGTCATTTCGCTTTCAAGATAGTGAGTGTATTCTTTTCTATCAACTTTTGCATCTTCCAAAACAATCGGGTCGTGGAATTCTACTAAAACTTCTGGTCTGTCTGCACGTAGGAACATATAATTTACTGCAACAGGCACTAAGTTTACTTTGCCATATTTCTTAACTGCATTTTGTGCAATGTAAGTTAGACCTGTTTGGAAATTAATAGGTCTATAATTTGGCGGCATAATAATTCCTTGAGGAAATATGTATAAAAAGTTGTTTAAATCTCCAATTGTTTCCACAGAAAATTTTAAAGCTGCCATTGAGGCTTGAGGGGATTTTTTGTTTACAGAAAATGCACCAGCACGTCTCAAAAGTGGAAAACGGTTTAATTCTTCAACCATAATTCTGATTTTTTTGTTGAAGATTCTAGTGCAAAGATTGTAACCTACAATGCCGTCCCACCAATTTGAATGAGGGGCAAAAAGAATTGTAGGAACAGATGTATCTCTGTGAAATACTTTTTCAGCACCCTTGTATCTAAGTGCGAAAAATCTGTTTTGTAACATTCCTCTAAAAAATAGGTCGGCAATTAGAGTCCAAAATTTTGAATCTGTATTTGCTGGACTAAATTTTTCTTCCTTGTTTCTTAATTTTGTAGGTGGTACCTTTGAATATAAATTTTCCATAGTACTATTTTATAATATATTCAAGCTTTTGAAACCATATAGAAAGTGTAATTTTAAAAAATCTTAATACATGAATTGACGATAAAAAATGTTTATCATAGCATGAACTCAGAGGAAATGAAGTGAATATCTTCAGCTGTGACGCAGCCGTAAAAGCCGGAATGCTCCAGAAGGATTGGAAGGTCTTTCATCTTAACTTATCGCCGAGCTTCGACTCAAAGTGAAGGCTTAATTAATAACAACTATCTTAAATAATTGATTAATTACCCACACCCCAAGACCGTGGATAAGTTTAGAAACGCACCCTAATGTTATGAAAAATAATAGAGGAAGTAAGTAAACGTGGCAGTAACTGCTGTACAAAATAATAGCAAAGTAGGCGGAGGTCTATGTCCTCATGGTTTACCGCCGAGTGCTTGTCCAATTTGTTCAGGCGGAATGGGTGGTGCATCGCAAAAACGCGCAGACCACACCGCAAAACCTGGTGAAATGAGTTGGAACGAATGTGCTGCAATTGGCGCAATGATGAGAGCCCAAAAACTTGCAAAACAAAGAAACCTTCAAGCAAATGAAAATAGACTTATGCAAATAGCAAAGTTTGAAAGTCAGATGATGAATGTTTCTCAAAAACTTGCTAATTTAGCAGCAATAATTTCAAAAAATACTCCTGCAATCATTGCGAAACCTGTAAATTTTGTACTTAACAAAATAGCTTCACCACTTGTGAATATGGCAAAAAATATTCCTGTGAATATTATGAAATCAATGGAGAACTTGAAACAAAAGTTTGTTGATATTCAAGATAAACTAAATGCAATGTTTGGAGAGATGAAAAATTCTGTTGAAAAGAAAATTTCTGATACTCTCGCAAACTTCAAGAAAAAATTTAAATTGATATTTGAAGTAGAAGAAACTTCTCGTGCAGACGATGAAGACAAAAAGGTAAAAGAAGATAAAC
>CALAFU010000109.1 GCA_937891325.1 uncultured Candidatus Melainabacteria bacterium
ATTATTTTCTCCTTAAAATATTTATATGTTTATTATAATTCAAACAGCAAAAAAGCACAAATAAATTGTGCTTTTTCTTTATGTTGTGCTAATTGGATTGTATCCTATTGCGTTACGTCTAATAATTTTCCCGATGTTTTAACAACATTTGGCTTAATTTGAGCTTCTTCAAATTGATTTACATCGTGCGAAATTTTTGCGTGAATATCGTTTGCTTTGTTGATGTAGTTCGTTAATTTTTCATAACGTCCTGTAAGTCCGCCAAACGGTATTCTCAAACTGATTAATTCGTCAACACTTCTATTAATATCAGAAAGTTTTGACAATGATTCTCTCAAATTAAATGTGAAATTCAATCGTTTTGAAAGTGTCGCAAAAATGTATTTTGAAATAAAATACGAAATTTTTTCTTTAATTGTTTTTCCATTTTTAGGTTTTTTACGTCTGAATAATGCAGAAACAATCGTTGTAAATTTTGACATTGCGCCAATATCAAAATATCTGTCGTTCAGATACTCAAGCTCTTTTTCGATAGCTTTTTTCTTTTCCTTCAACAATTCTGCTCTTGATTGGTCGTCAATGTTTAGGGCTGAAACAATTTCTTCGTCAATAATCATTAAGTCCTCTTCTAAGTTATTTATTTTATACTCAAGTTTTAACATTTCGTCGTCAAGTTTTAAGTATGCTCTATCTTCAAGCATAGCAGAATCGTACCCATCTATTGCAAATGGGCTTGTCGCTCGTTTTAGCCTTTCATCAGAACTGAAAGGATTATTTCCATTTCCTTGTTTTAAACTTCTCTCCATACTTTAATATTATGTATGATTTTGAGAAAATTTATACCTTCATTAAGAGGATATTTTTTAATGTTTTAAATTTTTTAGCGCTAATAATTCATCTTGATATGGTGAAATTGCATTTAATTTTTCAATGATTGGCGGAATTTTTTCAATTACGTAATCAACATCTTCTTCTTTTGTAAATCTGCTCAAAGAAAAACGAATGCTACCATGTAACGCTGTAAATGGAATACCCATTGCTCTTAAAACGTGACTTGGTTCTAGTGAACCTGATGTGCAGGCACTACCTGAACTTGCGCAAATTCCCATATCTGCCAAGTGAAGTAAAATTAATTCACCTTCAATATATTGAAAACCAATGTTTGTAGTGTTTGGAACTCTGTTTGTTAGTGAAGTGTTCAAACGAGCATTATAAACATTTTTGATAATACCTGTTTCTAACTTGTCTCTCAAACGTTTAACTTCGTGCAATTCAACATCTAAGCTATCTTGAGCAAGTTCTGCAGCTTTACCGATACCAACGATGTAAGGAACATTTTCTGTACCTGCGCGTCTGCCTCGTTCTTGGTGTCCACCAATGATTAATGGTGACATAACAGTACCAGATTTTACGTATAAAACGCCAACACCTTTTGGGGCGTGGAACTTGTGACCAGAAACACCAAGCATATCAATCTTAGTATCTTTTACGTTGATGTTAATCTTACCTGCAACTTGTACTGCATCAACATATACAATAGTGTGTGGGTTCTTTTCTTTTACCATTTCTGCAATTTTTTCAACAGGGAAAATTATACCTGTTTCATTGTTTGCCCACATAATTGAAACTAATGCTGTTTCGTCGGTAATTTTATCTAATAATTCTGTTATATTTAATTCACCATTTGAATTTACGCCAATGTAGTCAGCTTTGTAACCTTGTTTTTCAAAATAGTGGTAAGTATTTAATACACAAGGGTGTTCAACGGCTGTTGTAATAATGTGTCGTTTTGTTTTGTTATTTGATAATGCACTTCTTATAGCTGTATTTGCACTTTCTGAACCGCAAGATGTGAAAATAATTTCTTTTTCGCTTGCTGCGCCTAAGAATTCTTGTACTTGTTTACGTGCAGTTTGAATTGCTTTTGCGGGTATTGTTGCAAAGTCATACATGCTTGAAGGGTTTGCATATTCTTCTTTTAAGTATGGAAGCATTTCTTCCAAAACTCTTTCATCTACGCAAGTTGTTGCGTTGTTATCTAAATAAATTACTTTGTTTGTCATTATTGTTGAACCTCTATAACGTCAATTTGGCTAGAAACGGTTTCTCTAAGTGTTTGTTCTACAAAAACTTTTAATGTCATGTGAGAATTTTTACAACCCGAGCATCTGCCTCTAAGTTTGACGTAAACTTTGTTGTCTTCAATGTCAATAAGTTCGATGTCGCCACCGTCTTTTTGTAATTCTGGTGAAATTTGATTTTCAATTACACTGTTAATTTTCAAAATCTTTTGAGTTTGAGTTAATTTTGGCTTGTCAGCATCTTTCTTTTCCCAATATGAATCAAGAATTGCTTTGATTGCAGATTTACAACGACCGCAAGTGCCACCAGCTTTTGTGTAATTTGTTACATCTTCAATAGTTTTTAAGTTGTTTGTTTCAATTGCTTCTAAAATTTGGTTTTCAGTTACGTTGAAACATTGGCAAACTACTTTTTCATCTAAAGGAATTGTTATTTCTTCATCAAAGTAGTTCTTTAATGCGTCTTCTAATGCTTCGTGACCCATTACAGAACAGTGCATTTTTTCTGGTGGAAGTCCGCCAAGTTGATCTGCGATATCTTTGTTTGTAATCTTTTTAACTTCTTCAATGGGTTTTCCAATAATCATTTCAGTCAAAATGCTTGAACTTGCAACGGCTGAACCACAGCCAAATGTTTGAAATTTTGCATCTGTAACAATGCCGTTTTCTATTTTTAAATATAACTTTAATGAATCTCCACAAGCTAAAGAACCAGCTTCACCAACAGCATCAGGGTTGTCGATTTTACCTACGTTTCTTGGATTTCTGTAATGATCCATAACTTTTTCTGAATAATCCCACATAATATATTTCCTTAAATATTTTATACTAACTTCTACAATATCATTTTATATCAAAAAAACACAATTGCCGATAATGTTAATATTTATTTTAGGTTTTAATTTGGGTAATTTAAAATTAGTTTAATGATAAAATTATTATTTATTACCAAAGTTAAAATTTTAAAGCAAATTATAAATTTAAAGGCAATTTCTTTGAAAAGCATGTTTTTAAAGAAATATAGGTTACTTTAGGGTTATAAATGCAAATTTTTAACAACAGCAAAATAAATAATATATCTTTGGATAAAAAAGTTTCAGTGGTTGAATCTAAAATAGAGGTTCAATCTGCTAAAGTGCCTAAATACGATTCATTAGTTCAAAACACTTCTACTTATGTTATTCCATTTTTAGGTCGCAACGCAAAGCCTAAAAATGTTTCATTACAACCTTTAACGAAGCCTGAACGTGATGTTAAAAATGCCTTAGATAAACTGAATAAGGCTTCTCATCAAGCCGAAGTTGATGCTAACAAGGCATATTGGGATTACATTATAGACAATACCCCAGAAAAACAAGCAAAACTTAACGAAAAAGAAGAAAAATATAACAACTTCTATAACGATGAGAAACTTCAAGAAAAATTTAAAAACTTAAAAGATAATACAAAAATTAAAAACCCTAAATTAAAAGCCAAATTAGATGAAGTTTTGGAAAAATTTAGCGCATCTCAAACTGAAAAAACAACTGCAGACAAAGATTATGAAAAACTTTCTAAACTTGAAAATGAAGTTCAATTAAAAGCTAACAAATTTTCAAACCCAGAAGGTGTTGCTTATAGAGATTACATATCAAAAGATATCGTAAAATTGGTTAGTGCAAGAAACGATTATGCAAAGAAAAACGGCTACAAAAATTTCTATGAAATGAAATTAGCAGAGCAAGGCAAAGATTCTCAAAAACTAGACTCAATGTTTGAAAAAATTGCTGACGCAACAAAAGATATTGAAAAAAACAAAAAAAGCATTTCACCTGAAACAATAAAACTTGTGGCTAGCAGATTAGGCAAAAATAATATTCTTGGACTTTGTACAGATATTTACAAAGATATGGGCTGGAATATTATGGATATGCCTATAAAATCGTTTGATTTATTCCCAAGAGAAAACAAAATTAACTCTAGACAAACAAACAATATTGACCCAAACAAAGATGTTAGAGTTCTTGCAGACTTGGAACTTGAAAATGCACCATTGTTTAGTGTTAGTACTTTAATGCACGAACTTGGACACGCAGTTCATTATAGTAGTTTTGGCGAAAATTTACCAACATCTCAAAAAACTATTACCTCAGAAACTATGGACGAAGGTATTGCACTATTAATGGGTAGTTTGGCAGAAAAAGAAGGAACTTTAGCAAAAGTTTTAGATTTACCCAAAAGTGCTGCAAAAGAAATAAAAGAAGCCTCACTTTCTAGTAAGGCTGATAATATTCGTGCATACATTCAAGTTGATAGATTTGAAAAAGCAATGTACGAAAACCCTAACCAAGATTTAAACAAACTTTGGAAAGATTGCGGTAAAAAATATAATAACGATAGATACGGTTCTTTAGAATGGACTGATATTGACCACTTTATACATTCACCAGCTTACTATCATTTCTATGCAGAGGGTGAAGTTATGGCAGAACAATTGTATAATGCAGCCTCAAAAGGTGGTAAAGTAAAACTTACCGAATCAAAAGACACAGCAAAATTCTTTAATAATATTTTCAAATATGGTTCTTCAAAAACAGAAGAAGAACTTCTAAAACAAGCAACAGGCAAAACTTTAGACGTAGATGCCTATTGCAAACAGTTTGTTCAAAATAATTAATAAGATTAGTACTGTTTGTAAATTCTGAAAATTTGTGACATTATTATTAGATTATGAACATTCTTTTTTTACATAGAAATTTTCCTGCTCAATTCAGGCATATAGCGCCAGAACTAGCAAAGGATAAAAATAACAAAGCTGTTTTTGTGACTAATAATAGTACTTTGAATTTACCCAACATAATTAAAATACAATACAAGTTGAAACGTGAAATTCCTAAAAATTGTCATAGGTATTTAAGGTTTGTAGAAGAATCCTTAATTCACGCGCAAGCAACAGCAGAAGCTGTTATAACATTGAAAAACCAAGGTTTTAAACCTGATGTGATATACGGTCATACTTGGGGACAAACTATGTTTATGAAGGATATTTTTCCAGATGTTCCTTTGATATGTTATTTTGAATGGTTTTATAACGCAAAGGGTGGTGATATCGGATTTGACGGTAAAGAACCAAGTATTGATGATTTAGCAAAGTTAAGAACAAAAAATTCTCATCTTTTAATTGATTTGTATTCGTGTGATGCAGGAATTTGCCCGACAAAATTTCAAAAGAAACAATTTCCAAAAGAATTTCAAAATAAAATAGAAGTTCTTCACGATGGTGTTGATACAGATTTTTGTACACCAAAAGAAGATGCAAAATTTTTTGTAAAAGATAAAGATTTGACTTTAACAAAAAATGATGAAATTGTAACCTATGCAACTCGCGGAATGGAAGAATATAGAGGTTTTCCTCAATTTATGGAAGCAATTTCAATTTTGCAAAAGAAACGTCCAAATATGCAGGTTGTAATTGGTGGCGAAGATAGAGTTTGTTATGGTCCTCAAGTTGTTGGTACAACTTATAAAAAACTTATGCTAGGGAAACTTGATTTGGACTTATCAAGAATTCATTTTGTTGGAAGTTTACCATTCAATGAATATGTTGATTTGTTGCGAATTTCATCGGCTCATGTCTATGCAACATACCCATTTGTTTGTTCTTGGTCGTTGTTAGATGCGATGTCTTGCGCTTGCCCGATTGTTGCATCAAATACAGAGCCTGTAACTGAGTTTATGGAGGGTAACAAAACAGGTGTATTATTTGATTTCTTCAATGTTAACCAAGAGGTTGAAAAAATAGAATATGCATTAGACAACAAAGATAAAATGAGAAAATATGGCAATAATGCAAGACAAGTTATTCTTGACAATTATCAATTGAAAGAGCTTTTGCCAAAACATATTGAATACATAAAATCGTTTATTAAAAAGTGATTTTTATCTTACTTTAATACTTTCGTCCATGTACTTGATTAATGGGTAGATAAAGAATTCAATAATTCTTCGTTTGCCGATTTTAATTTCGTTTGTTGTTGTCATACCAAATTTTATTGACTGTTCTTTTCCTTCAACTAACAAAGTTGTGTTTTGAGGTTCAATATAAACTTCATAGATTGGACCTAACTTTTCGTCTTCAATACTGTTTGGTGATACTAGTGTAACTTTACCGTTCAAAATGCCATATTTTTGGAAGTTATATGTATCAATTTTAATAGAAACAGGCATGTCAGCTTCAATAAAGCCTACATCTTGATTTAAAACTTGAGCTTTTACAACCATTTTTGCACTTTTCGGAACAATTGTCATAATTTTTTCCGCAGGTGTTACAACTCCACCGATTGTGTGTATAAGAACTTTGTTTACATAGCCGTCAATTGGTGACGTTAATATTTGTGTTTGTTTTTCAAGTTGAATTCTTTTATTTCTTACTTGAGAAAGTGATGCGTTAAGCGAATTTATTTCGTGTGATAATTCTGTTGCTTGTGTTGCAACTTCATCATATCTTGCTTGAGGAATAATATCTCTAACAGAATTTAATCTGTTTTGTGAAGCTCTAGCAACTGCTAATTTTGCTCTATCAGAAGCAATTTGTTCGGCAATTCTAGCTTCATCTTCTCGTAAATTGTTTAGTTCTAATTCGGGTTCGTGTTCAGCAGGTGAAACAATGGCAACAGTTTGACCTTTTGAAACATAGTCACCTTCTTCAACTTTTATTTCTGAAACTATCCCTTTTTCTAATGGCTGAATAACTTTTTCTTCGCCATTAGGGATAATGATACCTCTTGCAGTTACAACAATATCAACTTTGCCAAAATACATCCATAATCCAGCAATAACAATGAAGATTATGATTAGCCAGAAAATAGTATTTCCTATTGGATTTAGTGGTCTTTCTTCAATCTCAGACAATAGGGGACGAAATTCGTGTGCATCTCCGTCTGATTTTGGTAATATTAAGTTTTTAATTTTATCTAAAATATTCATTTTGTCCTAACCTGCTTGTGCTAAATATAATTTTTTATAATAACCATCTTTTTGTAATAATTCCTCGTGAGTTCCAATTTCTACAATTTGACCGTTATCAAAACATACAATCAAATCGCAGTCTTTAATTGTAGAAAGTCTATGAGCGATAACAATTGTAGTTCTGCCTCTTGAAATCATTGCCATATTGTCTTTAATAATCTTTTCAGATTCGTAATCTAGAGCCGAAGTTGCTTCATCAAAGATTAAGATTTTTGGATTTGAAATTAATGCTCTTGCAATTGCGATACGTTGTTTTTGTCCGCCAGAAAGACTTGAACCTCGTTCGCCAACCTCTGTATCATAACCTTTAGGCATTTTAGAAATAAATTCGTGTGCACCTGCTATTTTTGCAGCTTGAATAATTCCTTCCATTGGTACGTTAGGTCTAGGCAAGGAAATGTTATCTTTGATAGTTCCTGAAAATAGATAATTTTCTTGTAAAACTATACCAATATTTGTTCTTAACCATACAGGATTGATGTTTCGTATATCAATTCCATCGATGTAAATTGTGCCTTGTGTCGCGTAGTATAATCTTTGAATAAGTTTTGCAATTGTCGATTTTCCGCTACCACTTCTACCAACAAAGCCGATTTTTTGTCCAGCTTTAATGTCTAAATTAATATCATTTAAAACATAAGGTGCTTCTACGTTGTATCGGAAAGATAAATGTTCAACTTTTATATCTCCGTTAACGTGACTTAAAGTTATAGCACTTTTTGATTGCAATTCTATTGGGCTATTCAGGATATCACCAATTCTATCAACAGCCAAAAGTGTTTGTTGAAAGTCATTCCATAATCCAACTAAACGTAGCATTGGTGCGCTAAATTGTCCTGAAAACATTTGAAACGCAATTAATTGACCTATTGTAAGTTTGTTATCAATAACAAGCATTACACCAACGTACAAAATCGCGATTGTCATACCTTTTTGTAAGAAACCACAAATTGAACCTGTAAAATTACCAATAATAGCAAGGTTAAAACTAGATTTTAAATACTTGCCTAGTTTGTCCTCCCATTTTTTGAACATTGAACCTTCAATCGCAAGAGATTTAACCGTTTGAACTCCTGTAATTGATTCTACAAGGTATGAATTAGAATGTGCACCCATTTGGAATTTTTCTTCTAATCGTTCTCTCAATTCTGGAGTGATTGTCACGTAAATAACAGCAATTGTTGCTAAAAATCCTAGCGAAATAAAGGTTAATTTAGGACTGTAAACAAACATAATTGCCAAGAAAACAAGTGAGAAGAACGCATCAATAAGTACTGAAACAGATTTGTCAGTAATAAATTCTCTAATTCTATCTAACTCTCTTACTCTTGCTGCGATATTACCAACTTGTCGAGTTTCAAAGTAGGTGTAATAAAGTTGGAATAAGTGTTTAAAAAGTTTTGCGCCTAATTTTGCATCAATTTTGTTTGTTGTGTGTATAAAAATGTAATTTCTCGATAAATTTAAAAGCAACTCAAAGATTGCAACAACAACGAAGGCAAAGGCTAAAACATCAAGTGTTGAAATAGTTCTATTTACAAGAACTTTATCCAAAATTACCTGTGTAAATAAAGGTGTTACAAGTCCAAATAATTGAATTACAAATGAACCTAATAGCACTTGAGCAATAATCTTTTTATACTTGTAAATTTCATTAAAGAACCATTTAAAACCGAATTTTACATCAGTAACGTTTGCTTTGTGGCTCAAAACTAATATGAAATCTTTTATTTCTTCTTGAAATTCGTCAATATCTCGAACTTCAGGTTGGCTAGAAAGTGGTTTTAGCGTCAAAACTTTGTTTTCTTCGTACTTTATGCCTAAAATTACGCGATAATCCTCGTTTTTTAATTGAACGATTGCTGGAAGTGGATAATTTTTAGGAAAATCTTTTATTTTTAAATTTTTCTTTAATTTAACCTTAAACCCTTTATTTTTTGCAATTCTGATTAATTCTTCTGGTGTAATATCAACGCTTGAGATTGCGTATTCACGAACGATTGAACGCATATCAATATCGACATTATTCATTCGCGCAATAATTTCTAGTGATACTAAACCTGTATTTACCTTTTCTTGTCTTGCTTCCATTGTTTAATCCTTGTAGTCTGTAAGAATTTGTATACCTCTTTTTATTGAGGTTGCTGTAATTTTATTTTTTTCTAATTCTATTTCTTGTTGTAAAAGCTCAATTTTTGTATCGTTCAAATCCATTGGTGATATTAATTTTTTAGCAACAAGTCTTTGGTTAGATTTTTCTTTGCTCTTTATAGAGTTTAAAGAGTTTGTATTTATTGATATTTGTTCATCAAGATAAATTAGGTTTGAACGCATTGTTGCAAGTCTAGTTGCAAAAGTTGCAATTTCTTTATCTCTTTGAACATTCAATTGTTGTAATTCCAAGTTTGTTCTTTGAATATTTGCCCTGTTCTTCATACCGTCAAAAAGCATCATGTTAGCTGATGCGCCAACAGTAAAGTTTGACGGACCAATATCCTTGTAGTTGTCCCCATAACTTTTAGGGTCAGAACCGTAAAAATAGTATCTTGAGTAAGCGTTGATTTTTGGATAATTCATTCTTTTGGCAACGTAAAGTTGATATTCTTTTTGCTTAATTAATTTTTCATTTTTCTTCCAAATGGCGATTTTTGTGTAATCGTGGAAAGAATTTACATCAAAATCAGATTTTTTAATGTTGGCAAACTTTAATTTCTTTGCGTTGTAGGTTTCACCGGTGTAAAATTCTAGCCAATTAAGAGTTTCTGCCATAATGGAATTTAACTCAGAAATTTGAGATTTTATCTTATTTACCTTTATTTCTTCGTCATCAAGTTCTATTTTTGAGATTTCTTTTGCTTCAAATAAGCGTTTTCTTAGGGCTAGATTATTTTCTTCAAGCGCTAACATTTTTGTATATAAATCTAGTTGTTTTTGATAAAGAAGTAGTTTGGAATAAGTATCTAGAACATTCAAACAAAGTTCTTGTAATTTTTCTTGATGTTCATATTCTTTTGCACTAACTTCTTCTTTAGAGGCTTTTAATGTTCCGCCTCTAACACCAAAATCAAAGATGTTGTAGGTTAAAGTTACCCCCATAACTGATTGAAAGCGAGTATATGGGTTAATGAAATTGTCACCAACAGATGCAACAGATGATGTCGCAAGGTCTTTAAAGTTTTTTGTATATTCTTGTCCAATAGATACGCCTAATTTAGGAAAGTATTCAGAACGAGCAGAACGAATTTCTTGCTTGGCGATTAAGGTGTTAAAATCTGCAATTTTAAGGTCGTAAGAATGTTCTTGAGCTTTTGTCAAAATATCCTCAAACTCAAGATTTTCAATTGCTTTCTTTTCGGTTTTATCATCTAAACTTTTTGTGTTGGTGTCTTCTACTATCGCATACACCGGTTGCGAAAAAGCAATAGCAAACAACCCCCAAACAAAAAGTGCTATTATTCTTTTCATCTTATTTTATATATACTTCGCTAGTATAATCATACTAACGGTAACAAGTGGCAAAATCAAACAAAATAAGGCTTGTATTAAGAATTATAACAACATAATGTATATTAAGATAAGTAAAATAAACGCTTTCAAAATTGTTTAAGATTTTTATGCATTTTATAATATTAGATATCAATTAGCAGAGAAAAGAGCGATTTTAATCAGGAGAAGAAATTATGACTAAAGAAAATCCAGAAATAATTAAAAATGGGGATGGTAGACAAGTTATAGCATTTTTGGATGAAGAAACAAGTCAACCTATTGATGAAGATATTTATATTGAATTTTCAGATTTAACTAGGAATGAAGTTCTAAGACAATTATCAAATAAAACAACTCCAACATTGTCATCATTAATTCAATTTGAATCTGTAGACGATAATCCAGAGAATCCGGATGAAATCTACGGTGTAAAAGTTAGATATGGCTCAAAATCTGGTGATATTTTATACTTAAAAGATTTTGATTATGAAAAGAATACAAATTTGTATATAAAAACAAAATCGGACAAAGATTTTATCAATATTTCAGATTTATTCAAAAGCGTATTGTTTAATCTTTCAAAAGAGGATATGGGTGAAGGTACTTACGAAGGTACATTATTTAATGACATTATCAATGC
>CALAFU010000110.1 GCA_937891325.1 uncultured Candidatus Melainabacteria bacterium
TAAGTTCAGACGACAGAAAACAAAATTTTTAATGCAGCAGGAACATATAGCTTCACTTTACCTAAAGAATTATTATCATTAACAATTACTGTTGTTGGTGGCGGCGGTGGCGGCGATAGTGGGTTAGTTAAAAAAGTTGGTACTTGTAGTGCTGGCGGCGGAGGTGGTTCTTCATACACAAACCCAGATTTATGTACGAACGTAAAACACACTCAAAGATTTAAATCTGGTGATGGATATATAACAATTTCAATGGTTTAGCATTTAAATGTTTGTAAATTTCCACTATTGTCGTATTTGAACAACATTGCAATTTCTTCTTTCATTACATCATTTTTGATATAATGAAAACTGGCAAAAGACTCTAATGCAGTAGCAGGTACTAATTCCATTGCATATTCAACCATTTGTTTGATTGATGTAAACTCTACCTTTTCAGGGATCACAAAATTGTTCAAATCAATAGCATTAACGTAATCAACAGCATCAAGATAAAAATAATTGGCCTTTTCTTTAAATTTACTTTTACACAATTTCATGCTATTTACCTTCATCATCAATATGATAAACCGAACTCTTTATTCAAAACACGCATAACATATGCATTAGGTTTAATCTGTTTGTTATCATCAAAAAAAGCAAACCAATCTTCATTCTTTTTACAATCATTCAGATAACAATTTACATAATCATTAATGACAGTTCCTACAGCACCACTTCGAGAAATTCCTGCAAAACAATTAACATACAACGTTTTGCTGTGATCAATTTTGTCAACAAACTCTTTAATTTGTTTTGCGTGCTTTTCATTAAACAAAATGCCGTCAGTTTCTTTATCTGACATATCATCAAAAACAAGCTTTAAAACATTTTTTGTGTTTACAGGTACACCTTCATAACCCTCCTGTTCACCAATAGAAATGAAATTATTATATTTAAAAAACATATCTTTAAAAGAATACATCTTAATATATTTTCTCGGCACTACGAAAATTCTCATTTTTTCCTCACTTCTTTCGTCAATATATGCTACATTAAAATCAAACGCTTATCAATATGTTTAAATTTCACTTAAGCATGCACACCCAACAGTTTCTATAGACATATCAATGAAATGACGCTTGCAAGATTTGAAAGTTAAAACATCTCCTTTTTGCCAATTGTTAAAACCATCAATCAAAACTTTGAAATAAAACATCTCCTTTTGTTTCAAAAGAGAATATTGTCTTTCAGCAAACAACTTTATATAGTAAAAATCAGAATCCGCCCAAGTATCAACTAAATCAATTGAATATTTAACATCTTTAGTTTCGAGTTTGTACTCACATTCGTTTTCATCTTTAAAAATTTTACCATCTAAAGATTTAACAATTTGCATTGTTTGCGTTTCAAACTTCTCATACACAGTCATTACACGCACTCCAATGTTTGCGCACCTATATCTTTAAATGACACTTCAAGAAAATGAGACTCTTTATTATAGTCAAATAATATTTGATTTTCTTTTGTATCTTCAGTGATTAGCATTAACTCTGCCAATGTGATTTGTATATCTAGTTCAAATCCTGTAAAACCATTTGTTATAGAAACATTTTTAACGGTCAAATATTTTGAATCAATCGCAGCGTCTTTCTCATTCCAATCAACGAAGTTCGAAAACTTTTGACTGACCAAATTCATTAATAATCTCAAATTTTCTGTAATAGGTTCAATCATGACACATACCTAAATAGTTTCTAAAGCTACTTCACCAATATTTTTTAAAGTAACAAAAACACAATGAAAATCAGGTTTAATAATTAAATCGCTTAAATTTGTTTGTTTTGTAATTTGCCTTAATTCATTAATAGGGACAACAATCGAAAAATTAAACTCTTTATTATCAAAAGTTGCCTTTAATTCAATGCTTACGTTGTCACTGTCACTAAAATAAAAGACATTTAACATTTCACGTTCTTGACTTGCTTTGTGATGATCCCGCCACCAATTTCCTTGTGTAGCTCGATTTTGTTTACTTAACACACGAACAACATCAGTGTTTTCAACTGCGATAGACATGAAACATCTAACGTACAGTCCTTTAAACAAATTACGCAACTTTGTCACTTGCTTCATTTCTTCTTTTGCCAAAACCAATTGCATCACATCACACCTTACCTATCAAATATAGTTATATACTATATCGAAAATAAAACATTGTCAACAACTATTTTATTTTTAAAATAGAAACTGAATCTAAATAAAATGTTAATTTACCATCACGTGTATTAAAAGTTATTCTGTTTGTATAAATAGGTTCGATCACATCAGAATCTTTTAGCCAAACATAACCTCGCCAATATTTTTTTGTTTTTGTGACATCATCAAGTTTATAGCCAATACCTGCAATACACACTTTAGAGCGCTTATATGATGCTAGCTCGATTAAACCATTACGTGTCCAGAAATCTTTTGTGTTTTTAATTCGTTTGTAATCATCAATTAATTTGTAATAAACATCTTTTAACATTAGCGTATCAATTAATGAATCATGTTTATTATCACGTAAATTCGTCAAACCATAATAATTCACTAATGCATTCAAGTTATGTTTTACATGTTTATGTTGACTATTCAAAACATCGTATGACAAACGCAAAGTGTCTAAAATTTTCCAATTAACTGTTTTATCACAACATGCAAATTCTTTGTTCAATACACTCATGTCATAATTAGCATTATGAAATACAACAATATCGTCACCAACGAATTGAATAATCTCATCTGCTAATTCTTTAAATGTTTTATACTTTGACAATGTTTCTAAAGTAAATCCGTTAACATTACTAGCTTCAGGTGATACTTCTTTTTCAGGGTTAATTAATTCCGACAATGTTTCTATTACATTACCTTTACAATCAACCTTAATCATTGCAATTGAACAAATTTTAGGATCTGTTAAATCTGTTGTTTCTGTATCTGCAAAAATCATTAAGCACCTAGCATCAATTAGTTTATTATTGTTTATAGTATCAAAAACAAAAATTTTTTACAAAAGGAATACGTGTTGCTAAAACTAAATTGTCACTATCATTATAAAAATTTAGTTTTAAATATTTAGATTGGAAACAAGAATGACAACAATGACAAACTTTTGTAACAACATATAATGCTTCTGAATCTTTGTAATAGTTAAAGTTTGGTGATTCGCATGACAAACATAAATGATTCTTTCCTAAATGCTGTGCAATAAAATCATCAATACAGTATTTGTGCTTTTGAATTAAAGGATAGGTAACAGGAACGTTCTTTTTATTTTGAATCTTAAAGCTTGTTGATACTACACTTTTAAATTCTTCTTGAAAAGAAACAGCATCATCATTCATTACATACCCAATCTGAATTTCTTTTAAGTTTTTCAAGACGCCATCAGATAGATATGTCAAATTATTATGAATCATCAACTGTTGTGTACACTGCTTTCCACACATTCCTTCTTGTAGGCCAAACAACCCAAACCAAATAGGCTTTAATAATTTATTGCCAAACCTTTTCTTCAAAACAGATAAATTAATTGCTTTAATTATATCATCTTGTGCAAAATTAAAGATGATTGGTTTCACTGTTTCACCATTCAACAACGCTTTAAGCATTAAAACAGTTGAATCATAACCGCCGCTATAAACTATTCCAATTGAATCTTGTTTTATATCATAAGGAAAAGTATCAGGTTCAATAACAACTTTAGCTTCTTTTAAACAATACCTCTTAACAAAACTATCTTCATCTTCTTTAGACGTAGTTTTAATTCCTGATATTGAATGTGTTTCAAGTCTACTCCAATCAAATTTATCATAATCAAAAATGTTAATAGTTTCTAATTCATCAGACATTATTAATTCTCCGATAATAAATATTTGATAGTTTCAACTTTATTGATGAATTTTTCTTTATCTAGTAAAGATTCACATGCTCGTAAAGTTGCGTTTGTATTTTCAGGCTGTGCAATAGGATCAGCTTCTGTAATGCCAATCAATCTATTCTTTTTATCAACCAAATTAAATACATAAGGACCATTTTCCGTAACACTTAAGGCGTTGTCTGTTGCTAAATAACTTCCAAACACTTGTGTCATCACATACTTAAATTGATATAATTTCTCTTTATTTCTAATCAAAATAGATAACAAATCTAAATACTGATTTCCACGTGATAAGCACTCTTTCGTTGATTCAACATATTCTCTACTAAACAAAATACCAGTATCATATTGTGTTACAAACGCGTGTGCTGTACCTATAACATAATCATACAGCGCATAATCACGCGGTAGCATAAACAACTCTTGCACTGCATCCAATACAAACACAGATTGAATATGCCTCAAATCTAAATCACGTTTTAAATCTTTCATAATATCATTAAACGTAATTTGACAATCACCTACAGACAATGCTATGCTATAAACAAAAACCCTTTTAAAATTACGAATTTGTTCTGATTTCTTGTAAAAGTCTTCAATAACTTTACCGTTGCAACATATGTACAATACATTCTTGCATTTCTCAAGATTCTTTTTAACTGACGGATGCTCGCTCATTGTAGTAATGACTAATGTATCATCATCTACAAATTGTTGAAATAACCAATCAATAATATTTGTCGCACACGTGTCAAAATGAACATTATAATTAAATGTACGTACAGGAAGCATAGACAATGCTTTTTCTTTTACATAATCATAAAAGTACTCAACATCTTTTGTTTCAAAATCTGTTTCATATGATTTTAATAGCTTCATCTCTTCATTAGAGATATCAAACTGCCGAAACCACCAATCAATTAGTTTATTATTTGACATTAGTCTTTTTCTTTCAAATACTGCAAGTAAATCATTCGCAAGTCTTTTTCTTCTACAGTTCCAGCTTTATAAATTTCATTAAATTCTTGTCTTGTAATTTCAGACCACAAATAACCGTTAAAAGCTAAAGCTGCATCCGCTTCGTCACTCCAATGACCAGCTTTTTGAATCATACTTGATGCATCACTCCATAAATCTTTTGACGACGAATTCTTTTCTTCAACAAGCTTATAGTCGACAAATTTGTAAAGTTTCGCTTCTTCTTTGGATACAATAAATTCAACACGTTGACAACTATTGCGTTTTTTAATATACCCACCAAACCAATAAAAATGTCTCATTTGTTTCTCTTATATTCAAAAATTTCAAAAAACATTTCTTTAAAGAAATAAACTAAAGGCGCAAGGACAATCATCGCAAAAATGTCATCAAATGACAACCTTTTGTAGCACATAAATAAAAAAGTAGCATCAATTACAGTGACTATTAAAATATAAAATAAAAATTTATATTTATTTGTCTCAACCAATCTCTCTTGAAATTTTATTAGATAAACAGTTAAATAAATACAAGACAATAAACAGGCCGCTAACAAAAAATTAGGCACATTCCAAATTCGAGCATAATCAGGTGACAATGCTAAAATATCATAATCCATTCAGTTCAACCTTTCATTTCGAAATCATTGAACTTAAGTTATCATAAAACACAAACTTTTTCAAGAAATTTGTTTATGCCTTCATTGGGTAAAACCTTAAAATAGTGGGTGCGGTTCCACGAATCGATATTACATCGCCAACAGAAACCCATGCATAACCGTTACCACCACATGAGCCTGAATCCCCTAAATCGTACATTCTTGCTACTTCTATATTGTTTACTAAAAGCCAAGTGTCTCTATTTGAGGAGACTTGCCAGCACCAAACTAAACCACGTTGTGTACACGTGTATGGCGCTGTAATTGCAAAACCTTTTGAATAATCCGGCATAAACATGTTGAGATTTATCTCTTTACCGGAGAGTCGAGTACTTCCTTTAAAAATTGGCATGTAAAATTTCCTTCTAATTAAAACTCTTACACTCAAGAACATCGAGTCGTACGAGTAGTTTTATAAAATTTACAAGTCAAATTGTTCGTACGACTTAAAGTTCTTTAACTATCATTAGTCATAAGAGGTGCAAAATGTCGAGTTTTACAATTAAACAAACAACAGTAAACCAATTACCACAAACTTTACTAAATAAACAAGACATTGGTGATTATGCTACTAATGATAGCATTGATGATAAATTACAACTCAATTTGTTGAACTATACGACGAACCGAATTCTTGAAATTCCGCAAAATGTTAAATATGCTTTTGCCAATGGAACTTTGACAATTAAAACAGGGACAAAAGTGTATTCACCAAATGGCTTTGAATCAGACGGAACTACAAAGAAATTTGATGTTAAAGTGCTGACAGAAGACTACAGTTATACAAATTCTTTCATTGGAACATATAATGACATTCTTGTCTCATATCAGAATTCTGATGACACATTTTGGCATGATGTTGCATCATCTTCATTTTGCTCGGGCGAAACTGATGCTTTGGCTGGAAAGAAATCGCATGTTTGGTACGATACTAAAAACAATATAATTTATCATTACATTGGTACATCTACTGAACCAAAGGGAACTTGTTCATTACCAATATTACAAATGGAAAATTCTGGTTCCAATGGTTTTACAAGAGTTGCTAATGTATTTAATGGCTTTGGCTATATGGGGTCAACGGCATTTGCTTTACCAGGTGTAAAATACCAATTTGCTGATGGTAGAAATTCAGATGGTACATTTAAATCAATAACAAAAACATTTGATAAAGTTGCAACCACACAATACGGTTACAACGTTAAAGATCCAGATAGGCAACCTTTATCCATTCATGAATCCGGTGCATTAATCCGAACAGCTAGATATTTTATTCAAAACAGTCAACCTGTCTATACTGATTCTGTATGGTACAAACCAGAAACAAACGAAACATTTAGAAGCAATGGTTCAGGTGTTTGGTCAAATTCAAAAGAGATTATAATTGCAACAAACATTGCAACAAATGCAAATTTTAAAATAACATCCTTTGAACCAGAAATTGCTTCATCTATAAATACCTATGCACGTTCAGATATATCTGGCATGACAATGCCATCAGGAAAATCTATTCACTTAACTTTAGGTTCAAATGGGACGACTTATTTAGCACCTGCAAACGGGTGGTTCATTGGTAATTTTATATGTTCAAAAGAAGGTTCATGGTTTGTACTGGAAATGAGGGCGAAGCATACAAAATCTTTTAGTTGTGCTAAAGGAAACAATACTGAAGTTTGTGCAATGCTGCCTGTTTTAGAAGGTGATTCTATAATTTTGGGAATAGATTCTTCAGCAACTTTTACTACTGATACAACAAGACAAGGTTTTTATTTTATTTACGCAAACGGTGAAGATTAAGTTTATTCAGCACACTGATTTTAGTTCTTTGTTTTATAAAAAAATAAAGACACTAAACAAATGCTAGATGAATTCTCTGAAGTTGAACTTGATTGGGAACTTTTTGAAAAGGTTAAGCAACAACGTTTAGCACGTTTTCCTCGATTTTATCAATTAGTTAATGAAAACGTGGAAGAATATATTGCTGACAGACCTTTTGTTTCGCAACGATTAAAACTATCATATGCTTTTATTGACGACTGTGTCAACGAATTAAGAAAGCTTCAAGAAAAAGTTCGTAAATGTAACATTCAATCTTTTGATGTTTTCGTTAACAAAGTGCCACAATATAACTTCTTCTGTAGAAATGCTAAAGAATATGAAAATCATCTGCAAAACAATGACGTCCTACCGATTCTATGCAACATTGTTTTCAAAAGAATCCCTGGAAAAAGCAACTACTTTGGGGTTACCTACGATCTAAAAGATAAAATAGTTATATCAATTAATGAATTTGTTGAAGCTTGGAGCTTCGAAGATTGGGGTGAACAAGCTGGACTAACTGAACAACAAATTATTGATAAGAAACCAGTTGACTATATTGAAGCCATGATTAAAAGAATTCAATACGAAGGGTTTCATAATCATAAATATGTTCATGAGTTTCAACATGTTATGCAAATTTTGCACAATAAATGCAGTAACGATAAATATGATCTGAATAGTGATGCGAGCATATCAACGTCTGAAAATCCTGAACATTACTACAACTGTGTCACTGAAAAAGAAGCATTCTTGATATCTTATATTTATGGTATGCGGCAGATGGATACAAATTTTAACTCATATGAAGAAGTTTGTAAAAATTGCAAAGCATTAATGAAATCTGATTATATTGATGAAAAATATTTTTGGATTTTTGATAAATGTTTAAAGAAATTGTTTAATTTTAATGAGTCATGCAACAACAAATTAGACGATGATCTTTTACAAATAATAAATAAACTTGATATCGAAAACAAAAATATTGTTTTAAAAAGAACAAAAGAAATTTTAGCAATGTCAAAAGAAGATAAACAAAAAACATTTAATACATTTTTAAAACGAGGGTTCAAATAAACAAAAAGACGATGACACAACCATCAAACAATCAATGATTCTGTCATCGTCTTTTTGTTTTTTCCAATCAAACTTCTTTAATCTCTTTTTCTTATTTGGAACTACACGCTGCCTATATTTGTTTGTCATTAGATCTTTAGCAATAAAATCTCTGTGAATTACTTTTTGCTTTTTCTTTTTACTCATTTTATTTTCCTCACATATGAAAAATTCCTCGATCTATAACCAAAACAGCCACAAATCGAGGAATAGTTAAAATGGTTTCGGGAGCTGGACTTGAACCAACATTAGCACAGTCAAAGTGTGCTGACCTACCTTTAGTCGATCCCGAAAGTAATTGTCACGAGCATTGAGAGGACAGTAAAATTATCACCGTTTCAACAGGGGTGCTATGCAAAAACTCTCTTCACGAAGTTTTAACTTGCATTATAAACAAGCATTTTACTAGCTCTCTCAATGCTCGATTTTTCATAAGGAGTAGAGAACTCACCCGTTGAGGACAATGAACAAACGTCAAACAAGATGTTTGCCATATGTCGTTGAGTTCTGCACTTTCACTCTTGAGAAAGTTGTAACTTCAGCCTTCACTCATTGGCTGGCAACAACCCGAAAGGAAAGAAAAGGTTGTTGCAAATTCACAATTTGGTGCACCTGACTTGACTCGAACAAGCACGAAATTTCTTTCACAAGCACCTCAAGCTTGCGTGTCTACCAATTCCACCACAAGTGCATGTCTTCAGTTTTAGCAACAGCAGAACTGACAAGAGCTTTACAAACGCAATATGGAAAGCGTAGTTGCATCGAACAGTAAAAAGATATAATTGGCTCCGCGAGTAGGATTCGAACCTACAACCAATCGGTTAACAGCCGATTGCTCTACCATTGAGCTATCACGGAAGAATTGGTCGGGATTGAGTGACTTGAACACTCGAACTTCTGCTCCCAAGGCAGACGCGCTACCAGACTGCGCTAAACCCCGTTAAATTTGGCGGGTGGTGTGCGATTCGAACGCACGGAACATATTCCTATGTTCGACGGTTTTCAAGACCGTTGTATTCAACCACTCTACCAACCACCCGAATGGTGCCCTCTGCCAGACTTGAACTGGCACGCAAATAAATTGCAAGAGATTTTAAGTCTCTTATGTCTACCGATTCCATCAAGAGGGCATTTGTTTGTCATTTAGTTTCACTTAAGTAAACGATCTACGACAATTGTTAAAAACTTAAGCTACTCACATTCAAAACCACGTGAAGGTAAACAAACGAATTGAACTGTTTTGCATTTATCAAAATTAGAGATGATGAGAATTTTGAAAGGAAGGTTTAACGAGCGAGTAAAATTAAACCCTGCAAAACACCTAAACAACTGGTGCCGATGCTCGGATTTGAACCAAGAACCTACTGATTACAAATCAGTTGCACTACCGTTGTGCTACATCGGCTTAACCGTGTATTGTTTTGCTACGCTGGTACAACACACAAAACCTTTGACAGCATTCAATTAAGAATGTCATAAAGTAAAGCTTGTCGCACTTTACATGAAGATCATCAGTCTAGCGGAACTTCTATCATATCAGCAAGTATCATTTCTGGTCGGTATATGGGCAACGACAAACCCACAAACGATTCTACAGCGTTTGTACTGCTTATTGCTTTTGTCAGGTGAACAAGAAACCTGCAAGAAACAATCTTGATGCCTAAATTTTGATGACAGGTTTTAGGAACCTAATAGATAAATATATTTCAATTTATCTAATTGCCAGGTTTTTGACAGGTACTGACTATCGCGAATTACCTGAAACAATATCATCTTTCGACAATATTGTTACCTACGCGGAATTCAGAATTGAACTGACTCTTTTCAATAAAGAGAGACCTATAAATCTTTCCGCTATGAGAAATAGGAAGTTTTTAACACCAAAACTTTCCTAAAAACGGCTAAACAAATAGCTTGCAATAGTCTCAAACTGCTATAACAAATATGTTTTCCCGCATTATCGTACGCTAAATTTGGGATTACAACGGTTTAAAACTAACATCAAAAGCAACAAAAGATGCAGAAATTTCATCAATTGTTACATAGCTGAACTTTTGTTTCGCAACAGTTTACAATCAATGCTTCGCTCTTGAAAATAAACAGTAGAAGGTTGCTACTTATCCTTCAAACCACGTAAAGGTTTTCAGCTTGATGAAGGAGGGTTTGCATATAAAATTTTGTTTATACACAAACCTTTAAAAGCACGCTTTTCATTGATAGAACAAATTTTAGTTTCCGGCCAGAATTTATGCTTATGCTAAATAGCTAAATAGCACGGTTTACTTCTGGTTACTTGTCCACCAAACCACGTAGAGGTATTTGTTCACTTGGTGGTTCTTATTTACAATGTTTAACATCTCGTCTTGCTATATTCTTTATAGCAAATTAAGAACTGAATGTCAAGAACTTTTTTATCATAATTTCCAAAAAGTTTGGTGGGTAGGGGTTGATTCGAACAACCGTACGCTTTCGCGGGCAGATTTACAGTCTGCTGCCATTAACCACTCGGCCACCTACCCAAAAGTTATCATCAAAAATTCTTAATAATAACTTCTTTACCTTTTCTTTTTGATGCATCACTGTTTACTGAACGACGCACATCAACAGGGATTATATTATACTGTTCGTACATTTCATGGACCAATTGCACATCGTTATTACTCAACACAACAAAAGCGCCGATTTTATCCAATGAACAAAACAGACTTGCTAAACGTTTATGGTCGTTTAGAGTAAACCCATCTTTTGTATAATCAGTAAAGTTTGCCGTCTTGCTTTCAGGAACATATGGAGAATCGAAATAAACGAAATCACCTTTTTTCACATCATTGCAAGCATCCTCAAAATCACCTTCACGAATATCAATATTATTCAAATTTAAATAATTACTGATGTTTCGCAAATTACATTCATCAATTGAAACGCCATCAACTTTATTGTTATACGGAACGTTAAACAACCCTTTTGAATTGACCCTATACAACCCATTAAAACAATGTTTATTAAGCCAAATCATTAAAGATGCACATTCAGCATCTAACTCTTTTGAGTTGATTTTTGAATTATAACGGTCACGAATTTCTAGATAATAATCTTCATCACAAATTTTACCGTCTAGAGTATTCACCGTTTTTATAACGTCTTCAATGTTTATTTTTAATTGATTATAAACATTTATTAACTGACTATTTGTATCGTTAATAACAGCATCTTTAGGTTGAATATTAAACAACAAGGCCCCGCCACCGATAAAAGGTTCGTAATAACGATTATAGTCTTTAGGCATACAAGATCTTAATTTCTCAAGAAGTTGTTTTTTACCACCAACCCATTTTACAAAAGGTTTCGTTAAATATTGCATGTCTACCCAACTTTCAAAATGCAAATTAAAATTGGTACCCCCGCACAGATTCGAACTGTGATTTCGCAGATATCAGCTGCTCGCCCGGGTATAAGCCGAGTGTCCTAACCGTTGAACGACAGGGGCATAATCTGTATCTTCTACAGAAACTTTTGGCGGATACAGCAAGATTCGAACTTGCGGAACAACTTTCATTGTTCGACGGTTTAGCAAACCGCTGTTTTAGACCACTCAACCATGTATCCAAGAAATGAGTGGTGTAACTGTTTTAACAATCACACCACTCACACTTTCGCGACTACTTTTAAGAGAGTAAATTATGTCAAACATTAGCTTCGTTTACAAATGTAAACTACTAGAGCTTCTTCGCCACGTCAAGGCTGTTTTATGAAGAAGAAAGGAAATTGGCTTCACTGTTTAGAGAGGATGAATTTGGAGATGAGATAACATTGCTAAACAGTTACTAGACCATACAACCACGATGAGGTTTTCCTTAAGTATGGAAATCATATTCACTATTTTTAAAATCTCAATATCAAGTTCATCACCTGACAAAAACTAAATTATCAAAATCAGTTATGAATGTCAAGAACTTTTTTAAGTGATGTTGAAAATTTTATTTTTACAGCTTTATCACAATATTCTTCACTAAATTTAATTAGGCAATAGTCTAAAGATTGTTTGGGGTGAAAACTGCTAAACCACCAAACATTGGAACAATTAGGCATTAAGACTTTAAAGTGTTTCTTCTTTCAGTTATCAGGTATCGGATTAACGTACCGACCATTGGATCCGGGGAAAGTCAAACAGTAAGACATCAGATCCACGCTGCGATTTAATTGCTTAAATCTTCACCCACAAAAGAACCTGTTTCCTGTAGTGGCCTTTATAACCTCTACAAACCCCAATCTTTCACCGTTCTCTAAAACGATTGCATTACAGGGCTGAAACTCCCACTATATAATTATTTAGACACCGAATTTAGTAGGCCATTAGGTGATCCCAGCATTGCTAAATTTGTTATTGAGATTTCGATTTACTACCTTAATTTTGAAGTTATCGTTTATTCTTCAAACCGTAACACACTTGTTTCAAAATTATTCAATAATAAAATAAATTTTTAATAGCAACACTTTACTTGTTTTTATCGTCAACAGGAAAACAGTGGAAAGAAACCTGCACTGAGCCTCATGCTAGTAAACACCTACACACAACATGATGGTTTTATCAGTTCACTATCTTAAATAAATTTTTTTCTATTTTCTCCTTTTTAATTATATTTATTTGGTTTGGTATGTTTTCTTAAAAAGAAAGGAAAGCTTTTGAAATTTGAATTTGAACTTCGAACTTCAGTAATTCAACTTTTTTGAATTGATTATTGATTGCAATTGCAATCGCGCTGACTCACTTCTTTCTAATTCTTATTAATTCTTATTAGCCATGTCTAAAATACTTTGAACAATTTGTTTTCTGGTATTTCCTAAACTATTTTCTAGCATTTGTGTAAACTGTTCCAATTCTTCAAAAGTAGTCGAATATAAAGGTTCGGATTGTAAATTGATTAAATCTATTTGCCATCTTGTTTCCGAGGCTTCTTTCAATTCAAAATCTTTATTGTATTTGATTAGCGTATCTAAAATTAATTTTTCATCATTACAAAACTGTAATAAATTCTTTTTTGTTTCTAATTTATCTTTGAAATTCTCATATGCCCTTTTTAAATCTTCTTCAGTGTTAAAGTGTTTATCTTCGTTAGAAGATAATAACTGAACCATCAATTCTTTTGTAAATGAATTAAATTCTGAACGCATTGTTTTATCATTAAACATTTTAAATTCCTCTGTTGATAAACCATTTTCAAACAAAAAATGAAAGTATTCGTGCAAAATTGATACTGATATCAATTCATTTTCTTTTATTAATTGCTTAATTAAGTTAATGCCTTCTTCTATTGTTTCCGGTACTTTGTTACAGTAATGAAATAAAGGTATTGTTATAAGGTCATGGTACATTATTTGGTTAAAGTTTCCAGAAATACCGTTTATATTTTTATTAAAATTAAAGGATAACGTTGGCTGCTTGTTATTTATTTGTACAACAATCGATTGAAAAGAGACAAAATTATTTAAGATATTTTGACTATTAAATTTGAAATAGTTGGCATTATCCAATTGCTTTAGATTGGCAACATAAAAAGTAGACGCTATTGCATAATCTTTATAGAAAGATTCTTCTAAACACATCATTCTTTTATAATTTGGCGTAGACCATCTTCTTTTAAATCTATTTAAAGTATCGCTCATCAGAAATTTTTACTCTTTATCATTTCTTTAATTTCTTGAAAGATCTGTTCTCTAGTCTTTCCTAAATTCTTTTCTAGTGTTTGAGTAAACTTTTCCAAATCGTCAAGTGTTGTTGTATATAAAGGTTTGGTACGTCGTAACGTTAACATATCAATTTCGGCTCTTATATCAAAAGATTCTTTCAACTCATAACTTTTATTGTATTGAAACAATGTATCTAGAATCAATTTCTCATCATTGCAAATTTGCAGCAAATTCTTCTTTGTTTCAATAGTATCTTCAAATTCGTGATAGGCTTTCTTTAAATCACCTTCTTTTGAAAAGAATTTATTGTCATTTGATGCCAATAATTGAATCATTAACTCTTTTGTATATGAATTAAATTCAGATTCTTTAGTATTGTTGTTAAGCATTTGAAACTCCTCTGTTGACAAACCGTTCTCAAACAAAAAATGAAAGTATTCATGCAAAATTGACATTAAAACTGTTAAATCAGTATTAATTGCTTTTTTCACAAAAGCAACACCTTCACTTATTGTATTAGGAATTTTATTAAACAATCTAAATACAGCAATAGTTATGATTCCAGGAAATTTAAATTGCATAAAGTTTCCAGAAATTTCTTTTATGTTTTTATTAAAACTGAACGATATAGAAGGTTGCTTATCATTTATTTTTAAATATATTGCATTCAATTCTTTAAAGAAATTGTTCTTTATAACACTATCTTCTTCATTCTTAAATGAAGTGTAGTCATCCAACAAACCAATTACAGTTTTATAATATGTTAAAGCTGCAATATAATCTTTATAAAAAGACTCTTCTAAACACATCATTCTTTTATAATTTGGTGTAGACCAACGTTTGATAAATTTGTTTAAAGTATCATTCATCAGAAATTTTCACTTTTTATCATTTCTTTAATTTCTTGAACAATTTGTTTTCTAGTCTTTCCTAAATTCTTTTCTAGTGTTTGAGTAAAACGTTCCAATTCCTCAAAAGTAGTTGAGTATAAAGGTTCAGGCTGTAAATTTATGTTTATCAAATCTTTATTTATTTTCCAATTTCGCCAACTCTTTTCAAAAGATTCTTTCAATTCAAAATCTATATTATACTTGTTTAAACTATCATTCATTATCTTTTGCTTTTTATAATTTCTTTATGACATAAAATCTTTATTAAAGAAATTTTTATAACGCTCTAAAAGCCATTCATTATTAAACTTTTTTTCAGAATCAACTTTCCTTAAATCACGTTCAGCTTTAACAAATTCAAGCATATCTTTTGAATCTAACTCAAA